>CAJXLR010000430.1 GCA_913056425.1 uncultured Bacteroidota bacterium | reverse complement strand
TGCTAGGTGCCAGTTGTCGATGAACTCATTTAGCGTTGTTTCATTGAGGTGAGCACTGCGAATCTCTTCCGCTATGTAATGGCCAAGCCTACTGTTTCCTTCATCGTTTAAGTGCAGATTGTCGAAAATGAACAATGCTGGATCGACTTGTCCATTGTTATCTGTCAGCCAAGGCCAACAGTCCATGAAGTGGTAGTTGTATGCCTGCGTCAATTCTTCGAGTGTATTGTTCACGGCCTTGTATCTCGCCAAGTGTTCCCAACGTGAAGGAGAAGGTTTGGGTGAAAGAAGAAATACAGGAAGATCAGGATGTGTGTACTGGATCCAATTCAATAGTTGCCATGCATCTGAATGAATATTAAATACCGCTCTTTGGTTTCCGTCTTCTTCTATATGAACGATATCATTATCCCCTTCATAGATTACAAGGATATCTGGGTTAGTGGCAGAGATTAGCTGTTCTTTGTAACGCATTAGATCATCAAAACATGACCCACCGATGCCGGCATTGACTACCTCATATTCCGGGAAACTTTCGGCCATGTTGTTCCAAAGTCGGAAGGTGGAACTTCCGGCAAAAACAATCCTCGTTTTTTCGTGAGGTAATTTCTCAGCTGCACTTACAATCCGACGTACGTTGCGGTCATAGTTTTGACCACATTGACCTTGAACAGAAGTGGCAATCAATAGGCTGATTAAAAGAAAAAGAAGATTTGAGGACTTCATGTGTGTGTTAGTTAACTGGATACAATGTACTACATTTTAACACGCTTAAAAAATGTCCAAATAGCCCTTTAACCCCCAATAAACCTGTGTTGTCCTACAATTGTCCGGCTGGACCTTAAAATGTACTTCTTAATATTGTCAAGCCACTCCAATACGCCTTTGCTAGGCTAGGTGTAGTGCCTTTTTACGTTGTTTATCAAGGCGTTACGATTTTTAAGAGTTTGAGTTAAAAGGCAGGAATTCTAACCGGTCAAATGCATCAAACTCTTGAAAGAACAAAACAAATGTATAACTGACACAAAAATTGACTTGGTGTACCCCTTACAACACACCGACAATTGATCATGGGAGAACAAAAACAAATTTATCTAGGCGATCGTCTTTCTCAGCTAACCAACAAAACAGTGGATGGTGAGGCTGTTCGAATAGACGGGGAGCGTTTCTATAAAATTTCCAACTACGATGGCATGCGTCCATTCTTCATGAGCATCGTAAGTAACTCCAACCACTGGATGTTCATTTCGAGCACGGGTGGTTTGACCGCAGGAAGAAAGAACAGCAATTATTCCTTGTTCCCGTACTACACGGATGACAAGATCACGGAATCTTTTGAGACTACGGGTAGCAAGTCCATTTTCTTAGTAACGGATGCCGACGGCAAGACTTCTTTGTGGGAGCCGTTTTCAAACCGTCTGAAAGGACTTTATACGATTCGTCGCAACCTTTACAAGAATCCTTACGGTAACAAATTAATCTTCGAAGAGATCAACGAGGATTTGGGTGTTGCTTTCACGTATGAGTGGAATTCTTCCGAGCAATATGGGTTTGTTCGCAAATCAGCATTGAAGAACCTAGGTTCAGCATCGGTTCAAATAGAACTGCTCGACGGTATTCAAAATATTCTGCCTTATGGCGTTGAAGATGCCTTGCAGAATGCTTCTAGTAATTTGGTCGATGCCTACAAAAAATGCGAGTTAGAGACTGATACTGGTTTGCGAATTTTCTCTTTGAGTGCCATTATCGTGGATAGAGCTGAGCCATCTGAGGCGCTGAAGGCAAACACGGTTTGGTCTTATGGCTTGGACAACCCTAAAGTGTTGTTGTGTTCTAAACAACTTGACGCCTTTAGAGCAGGATTTGCCATAGAGCAAGAAGTAGATATTAAAGCAGAAAAGGGTGCATTCCTTCTACACTCGACGGTAGAAGTGCCTTCAGAAGGCACGGTGAGCTGGTCAATTGTTGCGGATGTACATCAAGGTCCTTCGGATGTTGCTAAGACCAAAGCCGCTC
>CAJXLR010000429.1 GCA_913056425.1 uncultured Bacteroidota bacterium | reverse complement strand
CGCCTAGACGTGCTCACTCTATTGCGGCACAGGGCGGGATTAATGCAGCTAAAAACTATCAAAATGATGGCGATAGTGTATACCGTTTGTTTTATGATACGATAAAAGGAGGTGATTAGCGCTCTAGAGATGCAAATGAACAACGACTTGCTGAAGTATCTAAGGACTTTATCGACCAATGCGTGGCACAGGGTGTTCCTTTTGCACGTGAATATGGCGGTACCTTAACGAACCGTTCATTTGGTGGTGTTCTTGTTTCACGAACCTTCTATGCAAAAGGTCAGACAGGGCAACAATTGCTTCTTGGAGCTTATTCTGCGATGAATCGTCAAATTGCACGTGGAAAGATTGAAATGTTCAATCGTCACGAAATGCTCGACCTGGTAATTGTTGATGGCAAAGCCCGTGGAATTATCGCTCGTAACTTGGTTACAGGAGAAATCGAAAGACATTCAGCTCACGCTGTAGTTATTGCTTCTGGTGGTTACGGTAATGTATATTATCTCTCCACCAATGCCATGGGCTCCAACGTCACTGCCGCATGGAAAACACATAAAAGAGGCGCATACTTTGCCAATCCGTGTTTCACGCAAATACACCCAACTTGTATTCCTCGTTCTGGGGATTATCAATCAAAGTTGACTTTGATGTCAGAATCGCTGCGTAATGATGGACGAATTTGGGTACCAAAAAAATTAGAAGATGTTGAGGCCATTCGAGCAGGTAAACTTAAACCAACTCAAATTGCTGAAGAGGATAGAGACTATTACTTAGAGCGCCGTTATCCAGCGTTTGGTAACCTTGTACCTCGTGATGTAGCATCGCGTGCTGCTAAAGAGCGATGTGATGCGGGGTATGGAGTTAACGCAACCAGCGAAGCTGTTTATCTTGATTTCCAATCTGCTATTGAGCGATACGGACGAGAGCAGGCGAAAGTCCAAAACATCAACAATCCAAGTCATGACAAAATCATCGAACTTGGAGAAAAAGTAGTTGAAGCTAAATATGGTAACCTCTTCCAGATGTATGAGAAGATTACCGATGAAAATCCGTACAAAACACCAATGATGATTTACCCGGCAACACACTACACCATGGGTGGAGTTTGGGTTGATTATAACTTGATGACCACAGTACCGGGCTGTTATGCCATTGGAGAAGCTAACTTCTCTGACCACGGTGCAAATCGATTGGGGGCATCCGCATTGATGCAAGGATTGGCTGATGGTTATTTTGTATTACCATACACCATTGGCGATTACTTGGCTGATGATATCCGAACCGGAAAGATCCCAACAGACACACCAGAGTTTGATGAGGCTGAAAAAGCCGTTCGTGAGCGCATCGATTTCTTCGTAAACAATAAAGGAAGTAAATCAGTAGACCACTTCCACAAACGTCTTGGTAAGGTGATGTGGGACAAAGTTGGAATGTCGAGAAATGAGCAAGGACTCAAAGAGGCCATTGAAGAAATCCGTCAGATTCGAGAAGAATTCTGGAAAGAGGTGCGAGTTCCTGGATCAAGTGAAGGCATGAACACAGAACTCGAGAAAGCAGGCCGAGTAGCAGACTTCCTAGAATTAGGAGAGTTATTCGCAAAAGATGCTTTAGAGCGAACAGAGTCTTGTGGAGGTCACTTCCGTGAAGAATCGGTAGAAGAAGACGGGCCACAAAAAGGTGAGGCAAAGCGTGATGACGCGAACTTCACGTTTGTTTCTGCATGGGAATACAAAGGCGACCCGAAAGACGCCGTTCTTCACAAAGAAGAATTGAAATACGAAAACATTGAATTAAAACAAAGAAGCTACAAGTAAGCTTCTGAAGTAAGAAAGATAAAAGACAAGAGATATGAATCTAACGTTAAAAATCTGGAGACAACCAAATGCTAAAGCAACAGGAAAAATGGAGACGTACAACGTCACTGACATTTCCGAACACATGTCTTTCCTCGAGATGCTTGATGTGCTTAATGAGCAACTTGTAGCATCTGGAGATGAACCAGTAGCGTTCGACCACGATTG
>CAJXLR010000428.1 GCA_913056425.1 uncultured Bacteroidota bacterium | reverse complement strand
TTTTCAATCCGGTTAATTTCCTGAATAAATGGAATTTTGAAATACAGCCCGGCTTCAGTAACTGGTTCACCGACTGGTTTACCAAACTGGGTGATAATGACCTGATCAGTTTCCTCAACCACATAAGAGCATACATAGCCCGCCCAAAGAACGAGAACTAGTGGAATTAAAGCAAGTTGAAATTTCATTGTGATAACCCTCCTTTTGCACCTGCCTGTAATTGCAACAGAGGTAAGATTTGTGAAGCATCTTCATCCATAATTATTTTCTTTCCCATTTTGGGGATGACATCTTTCATCGATTCAAGATAGGCCAATCGCTTTTTGGTCGACTCTAATTTGGCTTCCAGGGTTTGGACTCTAGTTTTAAGTCCGTCCATCTCTGTCTGCATCTTTTTAACCTTATTAGCCGATGTTGTATCAATAGCCAGATTAGCTTTACAAATACTCAGCTCTTCTGTTAGCGTTTCGATCTCTTTTTGCTGCTTATCGATTTTGGCCTTGAAAACCTTTACGAGCTCGACATAGGTCTCATCTTTGGGCGATGCATCTTCCTTGGGCTTGGTCTCTTGAGGTTTCACCGGAGTTAACGGACTACTACCATCCGTTTTGATGATAAACAATTTTGCATTGATTGCGCTTTGCGCTCCTGCATAATAGCCAATGCCTCCTGTTTTCAACGAAGTGATTATAAACGATCGAACCAATTCCGAGTTTAGGTACAAATCGTATTCTGAGCCGTTGGTGACTACCCGTATTTCATTGAACCCTTTTTTCTTCAACGAAGGTGCTTTTATCCAGCCTTCGTTTTTCTCGCTAAACAAGTCGGTAAGCGATCCACCGCGCATCATCAAGATTCGATACTGCTTCTTTGCGTTTATCTCAACAATCAACGCCGAACTGCCGGTAGGTTGCGCTTTTAGCACCAATCCACCACTTGCATTTTTGTTGGCTGTTGTTCGTTCTACCTCAATGGAGGTAATAACATCAAACGCCTCGATGTTGGTCACGTCTTTGGCAAGAGATATAGTGAAATACGTATTCTTTAAGCGCTCTACTCTGTATCGTCCATCGGAGATGATCATCCGCTCTGTTGCCGAGTTCTTTTGATTCCAGCGGTTGGTGATATATGAGAAGTCGTCAAATACCGTAACATTATCAAAACTTTTAACGACCCGAGGGGAATTCTGACCGTTGGTAAATTGTGACAGGAATAACAGTAAAATCAGGTGTAAATATTTCATATTTGCCGCTGGCTGTTGCTGCAAAGCTAACGCAAATGCATCGAAAGGTAATACATTCATATTCACGTAGTTTCATCGTCGCCATCATGGCTGTTCTCCTGTCGTTTGGCACTGGTTGTGACAACACTTTGGACGTAACAGCGGATTGGAAAGAAATCCCTGTGATTTACGGATTACTAAACCCTTCTGCTTCAGCCAACTTCATTCGTATTAATCGGGCATACCTGAACGAATCAGGCGATGCGGTTCAATTTGCACAAGAACCAGACAGCATTTACTTCAAGGATTTAACGGTTCAACTCATTGAATACCGTAACAACCAAGAGTTGAATACGATAAACTTAGAACTGGTGAATGGAGATAGTCTTGGTTTGGCGAAAGACACCGGTGTGTTTGCGAACAGTCCAAATTATCTCTACCGCACGAACTACGATATCAAATCCACGGACTTTTCTCAGCTTTATCGCTACGAGCTGGTTGTAATTAACAATGAAAGCGGTAACGTATATCGGGCGAATGCCAACATGGTTGGAAATGCTGAACTGCTCGCACCTTTTCGAGTTACAAAGCCTCATTTCTCGATAGAAGACGATACAAATAGATTCTTCTACATGATTTATCGTGAAGGGCCGCAAGCTAAAATGTACGATTGCGTAATCCGATTTAGATACTTGGAATACGATACGACTGATCCGTCTATCACTTGGATGGATAGCGTAGATTGGACAATATTCTCAAATCGCGAAACCATTCGGTTGACCGGATACCAGGAGCAACA
>CAJXLR010000427.1 GCA_913056425.1 uncultured Bacteroidota bacterium | reverse complement strand
GATTTATCTGTTTTGATGTAAGCAATCAAGTAGGATTTAATCAAAGTACAGCCGAGTTGGATCGTATATCTGAATTTGATGCAAACGCCTTCACATTGAGTCCAAATCGTGCGCTAATCTCCGGAGACGATGGGATATTCTACGTTGATGTATCAACCCGAACAGATTTAAAAGTAATAGGGAAAGTGGAGTAGAAAAAAAGGGCGTGATCGTTGAAAAATCCCTAAAAATAATAGGATTTGGCCTCCGACACAATCGCAACCTTCCCCCGTTCGAACGAGCCTCTTTCACCGAAGTGGTGGGGCCTGGTTTTGAAAGACCGGTTAAGCCGGTAAAGTGTAAGTGTTGAATTTTTCAATTTGTCTCAACGCCCTTAGTCAAAGGTAGCTAAAACCCGCTGATGCACCATCGCTAAGGAGCTTATTTTTGTCAAAATTTTGTCGTGAGAAAAGGTTCAGAAATCATAAGCATCATTCTGCCCTTCAAGAATGAAGAAAACTACCTTGCTGCATGTGTTGATTCCGTTATAAATCAAACCGATGAGCATTGGGAGTTATTGCTTGTGGATGATAACAGCAACGATCAAAGTCCAGAAATTGCGCAATCCTTTGCCCACAAAGATTCGCGAATCAAATACATTAAAAACCCAAAATCAGGTGTTATCGAAGCCATGAAAACCGGCTACCAAAACTCTACCGGTGCGTTAATCTCACGAATGGATGGGGATGATATCAAGACACCGGATAATTTGGAGCAACTTCGGTCTAAGGTAAACATCGGAGTGATTGCCGTTGGTCAGGTCAAGTATTTTAGAGAAGATGGCCTGGGACTGGGCTACCAACGTTATGAAGAGTGGATTAACGAGCTCACCCAAGAGAATAGAAACTTCTCAGAAGTGTACAAAGAATGCGTTCTACCGTCTCCGAGTTGGCTCGCTTACCGGTCGGACTTTGAGAAAGCCGGTGGATTCGATTCTGATTTGTATCCGGAGGATTATGATTTGTGCTTCAGATTCTATGCCGCAGGACTGAAAACCGCAGGAACGGATGGTGTAATTCATCTTTGGCGGGATCATGCAATTCGTACAACAAGAATGTCTCCACACTACTCGAACAATGCATTCCTTCACTTAAAGGTGCACTACTTCCTGCAAATCGACTATGATTCTGATCGTCCACTAATACTCTGGGGGGCGGGCAAAAAAGGGAAAACGGTTGCGAAAGAATTGATTCACGCAGGTGTACCTTTTCGTTGGTTTACCAATAACGCCAATAAGGTTGGTCACGACATCTATGGAGTTGTTCTTGAAGACACCGATGGATTGAAATCGGTTGAAATCGGTCAAATGTTGGTTGGAGTTTCTGACCCATCCGGAATTCAACAAATTCAATCGGTTACAGCCGTTTCTGATCTTGATGTTTACTGGTTTTTCTAGGCGAGTTCAAAAACCGTTATCTCCGGCCAAATGCCCAGTCGTCCGGGGAATCCTAAGTATCCAAAACCACGGTTAACGTAGAGTTTTTGGTTGTTCTCTTCGTACATTCCTGCCCATTCGGGATAGACATACTTCACTGGGCTCCATTTCCATCCGCCCGTTTCAATACCAAATTGCATTCCGTGGGTATGACCACTGAACATAGCATTAATCATTGGAAATTCTTTCAGCACTTGGGCACGCCAATGACTCGGATCGTGGCTCAATAATAGAGTTGGCCAATTTTGATTAATGCCTTCCATTGCCTTGCTCAAGTCCCCATATCGACTGAAGTGCATTTTGCTGCCCCAGTTCTCTATTCCAACTACAGCGAGCTTCTCCCCCGCAATGTCTAAAATCCGATTTTCATTGAGTAGTAAATCCCAACCCAGTCGCTTGTGCACATCCGCAATAGCTGCCTTGTTCTCCGGTAGCTGATCTTTTCGGAAACCCGGCACATACTCACCGTAATCGTGGTTACCCATAATTGAGTAGACACCGTGCTTCGCTTTGATTTGCGAGAATGTGTCGATGTAAGGCTCCATCTCTGACGCCAC
>CAJXLR010000426.1 GCA_913056425.1 uncultured Bacteroidota bacterium | reverse complement strand
AACAATATCGATGATAAGATTACTCTGGCGAATGTGGATGGACTAGAATACACATATGTGAACCTAGATCAGTTCAATAGTCTTGGTGGTAACTTTATGGTTAGCGCTGCAAGCTACAAGACCAAAGTAAGCATGGGTGTGTCTGCAACACACGTTGAATCCAGAACAAATGGGGATCTTGGGAATACAAGTGAGTTTACCTATGCAGAGGTGAATGGTAGTTTTTCCCAACGATTTGGGAAGTTCCAGTTCAACGTATTCGGGAAATTCTATGGTCCAAGAACGGTCTTCAGAGCAAGTTTAGAGGACGGAGAGGTGACAGAAAGTAGGGTGGACAGTTACAGTCTGGTTGACCTTCAACTGAGTCGTCCGTTTTGGAAAAAAAGGTTGATGTTTAATATCGGATGTAAAAACGCATTCAACGTGACCAATGTAAACAATGAGCTTAGAGCCGGAGGTGTTCATACATCTGCGCCAGCTAATATCGCCATAGGGACCGGTAGAAGTTATTTTATTAAAACAGTTCTTAATCTTTCGAAATGATTTCTGTACGACATATAGTTTTGGGTTTGTCGGGAGCACTTTTGCTTTCAGGTTGCTTTGAAAAAGAAGAACCAATTGATCCGTATCCAAGGGGTGATGTAGAGCAACTTTCTATGGAGCTCGGGTCTAAATATACTCACCAGATTTTTTACGACTTTCAGCAAAATGCAGTTGTTAAGACGATTGATCGGAATTCGTGGGACTTCGCCTATTCGAGTGAGATAGGTAATTCTACCATCTACCTAAACACCGGGAATAATGTGTATGCTGCATATGCAAGTACGAACGACTTGAGCTTGGTGACAGATACAGCTGGCTTAAATTGGATGTGGGACTGGAGCAATGGAAAAGATGACAGCACAGCACTTGTGGATTGGAAGTCGAACGATAACGTAATTGTACTTGATCTTGGTCGCGACTTGGACAACAAGGTGCGAGGATTTGCGAAAATGAAATTGTCCGAACGCAACGACAGTTTGGTTATCCAATTCGCTATGCTTGAAGACCAAGACTTTCAGGAGTATGTCCTTGGGAAGCGTGTCGGCTACAATAGGAGCTTTTTCTCCGTAGAATCCGGTTTAGAAGAAGATATCGAACCAATGCGAGATGCTTATGATATGGTCTTCCGTCAGTACATCTTTTACTTCGAAGAAGAAGACGTGCCGTATAGTGTAGTAGGTGGATTAAACAACATGTATGGCACTCGAGTGTTGGAAATACTTGATAAGGATTTTGAGGACATTGAATTGGCCGATACGGCAAACTACGAATTCTCCGATGCACGAGATTTAGTGGGTTACGATTGGAAGGCCTTCGATTTGAATGAAGGTTTTTACGTGGTATATCCGGAAATGAACTGGATAATACAAACCACGGAAGGCTTCTTTTACAAATTCCATTTTGTTGACTTCTATAACACCACGGGGGATCGAGGTTATCCAAAAATTGAGATGAAGCTCTTGTAAGCGATAAGGCGCAAATAGTTCTGGCGCCAAATCTTAAACTCGTAATGTCACATGGCGCGAGTCGCGTTTACCTCGTATTATTGAACATGCGATTGACCATCCTAACCTGTAGTTTGCTTTTTTCCCTCGGGGCATTTGGGCAGAAGTATCCAAAGCACGCACAGATTCAGAGCATATGTGAGACCTATGTTAAGGAGCTTGGTTTGGTGTTGAACGATTCAACACACGCCAGGGACAGTTTTAAGCTGGTAGCTGGTGAGCGAATCTACTCATACTATAATCTGTACGCAGAATATCTTTATATGTTGGACGCGACGAGTCGGTTAACCGGATGTGAAATTCCGGATGTAAAGCGAAGTGCCGATTCATTTTTCTGCACATGTCCGGAGGCGGATTACAGTTATGTCGTAAAAAAAGAGAATAGACATGGGTTGGGTTCGTGATGTACGCAGCTTTATACGTAATCTTTGAAAAGGTAAACTAGGAATGCCAACGCGATGACTCCAATTCCCAGTGAAATAAGCATTATTCGGATTT
>CAJXLR010000425.1 GCA_913056425.1 uncultured Bacteroidota bacterium | reverse complement strand
GTAAACAGGTTGTGGAGCTTGATAAGATTGTCAATTTTATGGCCGATGCATTCATCCGTTGCACTAAGCACGCAGAGCTTGTCGTATTTGCTCTTGATGATGTTCAGTGGATGGATGAAATGTCGTGGAAAGTGGTACAAGCAATATTCGAGCGAGGGCGGAATGTTCTCACACTTATTGGTTCACGGCCACCGTCAGCAAACCCGTTACTAGTTGACAAATCATTCTGGTCTGAGCTTCAGAGCAAATATCGAGATGATGGTCGTTTCCAAGAAATTAGTCTTGAGCCATTCAATGAACTAGAGGTGCAAGAAATGATCTCGCTTCAGCTTGATATACGGATTGATGAAATCGATAGCAGCTTTTGGAAGAATGTGTTCACCACATCTGGCGGAATGCCTCATTACTTGAGCTATGCTCTCGAGACAATAAAAAGGAATGATCTCACAGTCAAACTTGATAATGGGCTGATTGGCTTGAAAAGCTCAGAGGATGACGATAATAAGGTATGTTTGATGGCTTTTGATTCTTATAATAATTTTTTTGATCTGCAACACTCTGACCCTCGTTGACCCAATAATTCTTGTTTTGATGTTTCTTCGCAATGTTGCAGCTTGGATTTGGCTCTGTAAATGAGCTGCTTTTGTACAGAATAGACGCCCTTGACGCAGAGGTTCGATCCGCGCTGCATCTTGCTGCAGTTCTTGGGACTGAGTTTGATCTCATAGACGCTGCTTTGACGTATGAGCATATGTTCCGGATAAGAGACTCTGACAGGTTGGAGTCGGCGATGGGTCTTTGCTCACTGCTCGAAGTCGCTGTAGATGAGGGTATATTAGAGCAATCCTTTGCAGTAGGAGATGACGACGACGATGATGATGATCATTATCCTGTTGATGAAGGTGTACATGCTTCAAAATCAGATAAAGGCACAAAGGGCGCTTCACTTGGAAATGTTACAATACCGCTAAAAGGGCGTAGATCCCACCCTTTGTATGCGGAGAATAGACTCTACAGATTCACACATGATTCATGGAAAACTAGTATACTCGGCGTAATGCTTGATGGAAGAAAGGCAGAGCTGCATGAGAATGTGGCGATAACGTTAGAACATAAAATGATCGACGAGGGAGACTTGAAAGAGCAGTCACGGTTGCTCTCGCACTGGATTGCTAGCGGGAACTTTGCCAAGGCTGCCGACCTGGGTATCAAGATTGGCAGTCAAATGATGATACTGGGGTTGAATCCTGGAGCGTTACTGATATTCGATGATGTTCTAGACATATTCACCAGCATCGAGACGGAGAAAGGCGGAGAGAGATATGGAGGTAAGATGTTGAATGCTCCTTGCCTGGCTTTTTCGTTCATTGTATATTTGTGTTATGTATATTTGTGTTATTCTAACAATAACCCATTTGTGCTGTATATCCTCAGACATTGACTCATCTATCCTCGACTCAATAGATGTGCAAGAGCTCGAATACTTGCTTAAGTTAAACATTCAGAAAGGAAAGGCATTTTCAACGTTGGGACAAGGCATGGATGGCTTGAATGCTTATCAGAGTGCGCTAGATGTAAGTATTGAACATGTTTGGTATGTCTGTGCCCTCGATAGCTTTTCGTCTTAGACTGTCCTCACGCTTTGCCCATTTCTTAACACAGATACTTCACTACGCCCCGTGTGCGTCAGACAGCGACTTCGATAGGAGTGTTACCTTCCCTATATTTAGTGGATTGTTTGTGGTGCTCAAGATGGGGGCCGTTCAACAAGATAGCGAATCCAGCTATGAGAAAGACCTTTGCAAACAGTTTGTAGAACAGGCAAGGCTCAACAATGACCCGGTACACTACGGTCGCGCGGTGGCGATGCAAGGTGAAACTCTTGGTCGGCTGGGAAATTTCGAAGAAGCTTTGGATACTCTTGATGTAATCAAATCAATCTACGACATAGAATCACAACATGCAGCTATTTGTAAAGCGTATGGAAGTGATCGTGTTGGTCAAGCATTTGCTCATAGCGTGAACTGGAATCACGCACTTGGACGAA
>CAJXLR010000424.1 GCA_913056425.1 uncultured Bacteroidota bacterium | reverse complement strand
AAGAATTATTCAACAAAATCTCGATCCACTCATTCATGAAAATTCAGCGGATGTGAAGGTCATTTGTTCAAAGGTAGAACGATATCTCTCTACTCCACCATCAAAAACCTTTTGTATTCCGCTACCGGTTTTTTCAGTAGCCCAACTTTGAATGTTTCCTGGACCCCAATCCGCGGTATCCGACATGCCTATGAAAATTCGAAATGTAGGATTTCCGTTAAACGTTTGATTTCCCACTTTATAGAACTCAATTTGTCGAATGGAATCACCATGCTGAAGTCCTTGAATAGATGCTTTTGGGTAGATGTACGCATGTCTGCTGTATGCGAAAGAACTGTCCGTTCGGGGCGTCATAGGACCATATATATTTCCACCGAACGTATTGTTGCCCACAGTTGTTTGTTGAGCAACAGATGGTATAAATGCCGATAGAGAAATGGAAAAGCCTAGGATGAATTTGAGCAGAGTTTTGCGCATATATCAAATGTACACCGAAAAATAAACGTTTCTTGCCGTCTTCTTGAATAATGATTTTGATTTTACTATATCGCACACATGTCTGATTTGACACCAAAATATACGAACTCGCTCGTTCGAGAAACCAGCCCATACTTGCTTCAACACGCTCACAATCCTGTGGATTGGCTTCCGTGGACACCGGAGGTTTTAGCAAAAGCAAAGCAGGAGGACAAGATAATTTTAGTTTCAATTGGTTATTCCTCATGTCACTGGTGTCATGTAATGGAAAAGGAAAGCTTTGAAGACGAAGGTGTAGCTGCCATCATGAACAAACACTTTGTCTGCATCAAGGTAGATCGCGAAGAACGCCCTGATGTAGATCAGCTATATATGAATGCAGCTCAACTGATTACCAGAAATGCCGGGTGGCCGTTGAACTGTTTTGCTACACCAGATGGCCGGCCCATTTATGCCGGAACCTATTTTCCGCGAGAAAACTGGATCAGTGTTTTACAAAAGGTAGCCGACGAGTGGGAGAACAATCGTTCAAAGCTTGAAGACTACGCCTACAGGCTCCTCGAGGCACTTAAAGACAATAGCAAAGTAGAACCCCTAAAAGGCTTCACTATGACAGGTAGCCGCGTTCAGCAGGTGATGGACGAAACTATTCTTACTTGGCAAAACAGTTTTGATCGTGAAAATGGAGGTAGAGTAGGAGCGCCTAAATTCCCGATGCCCAATAACTGGTTACTCTTGCTTCGGTGGGCACACACTCATGAAAATCAGCTGGTTAAAGATTTTGCTTTGCATACCGTGAGGCAAATAAGCATGGGAGGTATCTACGACCAAATAGGAGGTGGACTCTCGCGTTATGCTGTTGATGCTCACTGGCGTGTACCACATTTTGAAAAAATGCTGTACGATAATGCGCAGTTTCTTGAAGTTTTGGCTGATGCGTATTGGATGAGTAAAGACAACCATTTCAAAGATGTGATGCTTCAGACAATTGCTTATTTGAATGCGGAAATGAAAGATGGTAGTGGATTGTACTATAGCGCCTATGACGCAGATAGTGAGGGTGTTGAAGGGAAGTATTATGTTTGGACAGAAGATGAGCTTAAGGGTATTTTAGATGAAGACTTTTCGGTACTAACCGATGTTTACCATATAGACACTAAGGGACATTGGGAAGACGGGAATTATGTTTTGATGCGAAAGAAAACTGATGAAGAGCTTGCCGAAGTATGGCAAGTCGACTCGGTTACCGCATCAACTCGTGTTAAAACAATAAACCAGAAGCTTGTTAATCATCGCTCAAATCGTGTAAAACCCGGTTTGGACGACAAATGTCTTACCAGTTGGAACGCATTGTTAGTGTCAGGCTTATTCAGAGCAGGAGAGGCATTACAGAGCCAGGACATTGTCGCAAATGCTAATGATTTACTCCAAACGCTTTTGGATATTCAACTTTCTGAAAATAAGCTGTGGCACACCTATAAGGGTGTCGTTTCGACTATATCCGGTTTCTTGGATGATTACACCTTTCTAATTCGGGCTTTATTGGATGGGTATCGAGTTAACCAAGATGT
>CAJXLR010000423.1 GCA_913056425.1 uncultured Bacteroidota bacterium | reverse complement strand
CGATCAAAAATATGGGATATACGCCGTGTTTCCGCCGAGAAGCAGGTAGTTACGGGAAAGACGTTCGTGGTTTGAACCGTTTGCACCAGTTCGACAAAGTGGAGATTGTCCAAATTGCCCACCCATCAGAGTCTTACGGGATTTTGGAGGATATGAGTAAATATGTTCAGAGCCTACTTCAGAAACTTGAATTACCATATCGTGTACTACGCTTATGCGGCGGAGATTTAGGTTTTACCAGTGCCTTAACCTATGATATGGAAGTCTATTCTGCGGCGCAGGAACGTTGGCTAGAAGTGAGTTCGGTATCGTGTTTCGAAACCTATCAAAGTAACCGTTTGAAGTTGCGATTCAGAAACGAAGAAGGCAAAACTGAGTTGGCGCATACGCTAAACGGAAGTGCGTTAGCACTACCTCGAATTGTCGCAGCCTTGTTGGAGAACAACCAAGAAGCAGATGGTATTCGAATGCCAGAAGTACTGCACAAGTATCTTGGTTTTGAGCGAATTACGAAGTAGACGTTAACAGTTGACTCAAACCATTAACACAAACTATTAACATAGGTTATCCTTGCACAAACTCTAGCGCGTGTTTTGCAAGTGTTGCCCAGTCGTCGCTAAACTCAGCAGGTACTTGAAGCCAGTCTTTCATTGGGCGTTTCTTACCGGATGGGTCGAATAACTGAGAACCGGCATACTTAGACTGAATTTGTGCGATTTCTTCACGCCCCAACTTAAAAACCATCTCGTCTTGAAACCAGGCAACAAAGGCTTTATTGCTTTGAGTCTTTAAACAACGCTTGCCAAACATCTGTCCTGCAATTGTTCCTTTCGTTTGTGCTAAGCTTTCTTCAATTTCCTCGTACACCTTTATTCCCATGGTTATTATTGATTATCTCAAAGAAACGCGATTTGATTCAATCATTCAATCATTCAATCATTCAGTCATTGTCTTACTGCTCCGCCCATTCCATTACCTGAAACACACTCGGGTAAAAGGTATTGAGTTTGTTGATGTAGAACTGCGGGAAGTACTTTGGATTTCGCTTGATGCCCAAATACTGGGGCAATGGCTACGCTAATGAGTCTTCAATCGCGGCTTTAGACTGGGGCTTCAAGCACCTGAACACCGATTTAATTTGTGCAGCAGTCGCACCTGGAAATGTTGCTTCACAAACTGTTTTACAGAAGCTTCATTTTGAAGAAAAGGAACAATTTGATTTTGAAAACCTGCCACACCATTGGTTTGAGATGACGACAGGCAGGTGGTTTAAAAAAGAATCAGAATTCTCCTAGTACAAAGATTAACTTCGCAACATGCAGCGACTACTGGCAATTTTTATATTTATTTTAAGCTCTGTTTTTGCGAACGCCCAGCTAAACCAACCGTGTGTGGACCTTACCATTGCTGATTCATTTTTTCAGTGTAACGATCCAAGCTTCTTGCCGGTTTGTGGGTGCGATAACAAAACTTACCGCAATGAGTGCACTGCGTTCAGAAATGGTGGTGTAACTCAAATTCAGTATGATGGGGTTTGTGTGAATGATTATTTCTACGCAACAATTTATCCAACCCTAGCGCAAGATGCGGTCTCACTTTATTTGCAGTTCTACGACAAAGGACCCGTTCTAATTCAAATACGAAGTACATTCGGATTAACGGTGTTTTCTCAATATTACCCAACAGTGGATAGTAGGCAATTCACTTTTGATGCCGGAGGCTATCAACCCGGCGTTTACTTCATGGTTATCCAATCTGGAAATGTGGGTAAGGTTATAAAATTTGTAAAAATGTAAGATGCAACTGAAATCGATACATACTGGAAATTTCAAACTCGACGGTGGAGCTATGTTCGGGGTTGTCCCCAAAGTCATTTGGCAACGTTACAATGATGCAGACGCCAATAACCTATGCAATTGGGCGATGCGATGCTTACTGGTAGAAGACGGCGATCGACTTATCCTAATCGATAACGGAATTGGTGATAAACAGAGTGAGAAGTTTTTTAGCTATTACTACCTAAACGGTGATGACTCGCTCTCAAAATCATTG
>CAJXLR010000422.1 GCA_913056425.1 uncultured Bacteroidota bacterium | reverse complement strand
GAACTTGCATAACCTCAGCTGTCGACATCGCAGAACCCGATTGCTCGGTCTGCCTCAAGCGCTTCAAGTCGTCTTGCAATTGATCAAAGGCATATTGCTCCTTTTTGTTAAGTTTTGTCTGACCAAATCTTCCCATCAAATAATTGAGTTCGGTGTTGTACTTCCGATTAAGACTTTCCACAACCGATGAATCCGATACGACAACACTAAGTTGTTTTTCCTGCAGAATACGCGAGATATCGAACAATAAGTCGTGTGCAACAAGACGGTCTTCATAAAGCGAGTTTACCGAGTAATTGAATTTCTCAAAGTTCTTTCTGTCGATTACATTGGTTACCAGCACGATGAAGAATACCAGAAGAATACTAGCGGCCCATCGGATTTTGACGAAAAATTTCATACACTTGGATTTGATTTATAATTCAACGACTTCTGTTCATCTCTTTGTTTCGGAGTAATTCCTAAGTCTTACTTTATGTTTTAAGCAGAATAGTTATAATTTGATTTAGCAATCGTTTTAAACAAAATCTATGTCGAAACTCGGAATCAATCTCAAAGAAGTTAAATGCCCAAACTGCGGTGCTGTTCAACCAAAGGTGAGAACACCGAAGAACTTTAGCCAATTCCTTTGGGGCGGGAATACCTGTGCCAATTGTGGAACGGAGATGGACAAGTTTGGGAAGGAGATTAAGAAGTAAAACGTTGACTTTGACTATGACTTTGACTGATGTAGATGTACTTTGTGGGATTTGTCATGAAGAAGGTTCAGTCGTTTGACTAATTTGACTCTATGAAACAGCTCGTCATTTTTGCTCTATTAAATTTTGGCGCACTAGCTATTGGTGGATTATTCACTGGAGGTGGTGTGTCTTCAGAATGGTATGCATCCCTGAATAAAGCTCCTTGGACGCCACCCGGCTGGGTGTTTGGAGCTGCGTGGACAACCGTCATGGTATGTTTTACCATATACATGGCCAAAGCATTTGATGCTTCCGACAACAAATCAATGATTATAGGATTATTCGCCGTCCAATGGGTGCTCAATGTGGCATGGAATCCGGCGTTCTTTAAATATCACATGGTGGTATTGGGTTTAATCATTTTGATTCTGTTGGTTACGGTACTTGTTGTTATGGCCTTCAAATACAGCCAATCAATAAAACATTGGTCTTGGCTTATCGCACCCTACATTGTTTGGTTGCTCATCGCTACGAGCTTGAATGGGTATATTTTGTTGAGTAACCATTAACCGTTAACACAAACCATTTACCGTCAGAGTTTGCGTTAATGGTTAGCGTTTGTGTTTATCGTTAACGGTCAGTGTCAAGGTTATTTAACCCCAAACCGCTTAAAAAACCGATTGACATCTTGCTCAGCAAATGCCATTGGATCACCAAAAACGGTAAGACTAATTTCGCCGTAATCTGAGTCAAAGACAATGGTTTCACTGTATACTCCACGTTCATTTACACACACTTTTGTGAACGTTTCTCCATTTATTTCAATCTCTTTTTCTTCTTCCTCTGTAGACATAGACTGGCGCATCTGAGCCATCATGTCTTCTTTGGTCATCGACTGCATGGCGTACATCATCATACCTTTCATCACTTCCCCCAAGTATTCCTCAGATTCGATTGTCTGCTTATCCTTCTTTTCCTTTTTGTTTTTAGATTCCTTCGACTCTTTCCAGCTCTCATAGTAATCCTCAGCTTCCTCTGCTTCTTGTAACTCCGACAGATTTTCCATCTCAACCTGCATAGACGTAGGAATAGATATCTCAAAACTGAGTTTGCCTTTGCTACTGTATCGGGTATATGCATGGTCTAGGTCCTCCCCTGTTCGGTAGTCATACTCTCCCACCACAACTTGATCCACCTCTTGAGGAACCTCATAAGAGAAGTAGTCATTCTCAACTTTTTTCCATGAGATTGGATTCACATATTTTGTGGCGATGTTTACCGGACGAACCGAGTAAATCTTGTTCTAACTACAACACGGCATTTGTTGAGAATATATCAACACCTGGCGTAATTACACGTGAGTATTAATTGAGCAAAACC
>CAJXLR010000421.1 GCA_913056425.1 uncultured Bacteroidota bacterium | reverse complement strand
CAGGTCAATGGCTTTCAATACATCATCTTTCGACTTAGCTTCACCTTCACAATACCTGTTTTCAATCGCTTCGGATGTTGTAAATGCTACGATTTTCCCACTATCAATCAAGCCAGGAATAGCAATTCTGTCATCTACCATAGCTTCCGCTATTCTGGGGTCACGCTTGTATCGGTAAGTCGTATCTCCATTTGCGTCTACCATTGTATCTTGACCATGGCTTTCCGCTGTAGATCGCATAATAGAGCGCATGTATGACTGGTACTTGTCGGGTAACACTTCACCATTCCCGTTTACTACTGTTGAAGATCCAATGGTTGCACCGGGTGCCATATAAATCTGGTCACACGCCAATGAGATAAGCGCTCCTGCCGACCCAGCATTTTTATTGATGAAAACCACAACGGGTTGCGGGTGATCTAAGATGCTTTTTCGGATACTATCTGCATCAACCAACAGACCTCCATACGTATCCATTTCAATAAGTACCGCTTCAGCATTTTCTTCTGTTGCTTTGTCCAGTGCTTTACGGATTAATCTACTTGCCGATGGAGCAATTTCTTCTTGCAGTTTAACATAGACTACTCCTGAGTTTTGCGCGTTTGTGGTTTGGAGTACCGACAAGAAAACGAGAAGCGCGAGAACAAAGTGTTTCATTTAGGCAACAGATATTGGTTTGCTATGGATATGCTAGTCGCAAATTACTCGATTTTAGAGGGATTGAAGCAATACTTTTGTTTAGAATGACCATTGACACGTCGTTCGTGTACAGAAAATGAGTAATCACATGAAAAAGATAATTTGGATATTACCGGTGCTAATGTTGTTCATTGGACTCGACACACAGGCTGCGGTTCAAGACTCAGTTGGAACCAAGGTTAAAAATGGTAAAGTGTTTATCATGCACAAGGTGGAGAAGTCGCAAGGCCTTTTTGCGATTTCCAGACGATACGGTGTTCCATTGGATCAGATTATCGCAGCAAATCCTGGAAGTGACGAAATTCTCCATGTAGATCAGGTTCTACTCATTCCAACCGGAAAAGATGCACCATTAATGGAGGAAGCTGTTTCGAATTACTTTTCTTCGGAGAAAAATCAGGAATCAAGCTCTACCAAACCTCGTGAGAAGAAAATCACCTTCGCTCGATATCACACAGTTGAAGCCGGCGAGACCTTGTATTCAATTTCAGTGAAGTACAATACCAAGGTTGATGTAATTAAAAACTTAAATGGTCTTGAGAGCGATATTTTATCTACGGGTCAGAAACTTATGGTTCCTGCAACCGAGGAAGAGAAGAAGTCTCAGCAAGAGCGCATTGCAGAAGCGCGTCAGAAATTAGACGATACGGAGTCGAAATTGAATGAGGTGCGGAAAGCATCCAAGAAAGCCAAGAAAGAAATTGAAGTAACTGAAACGAAAACAGCTAAATATTCAATTGAAGTTGAACGGCTTCCAAAGTACGATGTAGAGAAGGTAAAGGAATCTGGAGTGGTGTCTCGTTACAACCTCGAAGATGGGGAGAATAAACGTGTTTGCACACATCACAGCGCATCAGTAGGAAGCACCATAATGGTGACCAATCCGGTGAATAACAAATCCGTATTCGTTAAAGTGATTTCAAAACACGTGTTGAACGAAGAGAAAGGAGACATTATCCACCTGAGTGAAACTGCTTTGTTGGATATTGATCTCAAAACGGGTGAACGAGTTCAGGTGAGCTTTGCCCGCTAATCGAATAAGAAGTTTTTTTAGTTGCGGTTGGGAGTTTGTTCCACTCGCACTTTTTGCCTGCGGAGTATTTTACAGCCGAGCACTCTTATCTGTGAGTGTCGGGTTAATGGCTGTATGGGCCATTTTGCTTTACAGAAAACAAGAGAAGATAGTCTGGTTAGGTTCTTCCAAAGCACAATTCACACTATTGGTCTTGTGGTTTTTGGCTGTATTGCTCGACGGATTTCGCACAGATTCATCTGCTTGGCTCAATGAGGTGTTATTAAAGTTACCGCTTATCCTCGCTCCAATCTATTTCGTTCAGTTAAACCGAAGAAGCAGGGACATGGAGCT
>CAJXLR010000420.1 GCA_913056425.1 uncultured Bacteroidota bacterium | reverse complement strand
GCTTGTAAAATATTGAATTTCAGGGTCGTCGTTAAAGATGATACTATCAGTCTGACCGTTGAATTCACTGAACGTTGTACGCAAGTATTCGTCCGGACCATTGCTTCCCATTTTTAGCTCACCAAAGTTAGAAAGTGTGATGCTACTTAAACCGGAAAACTTGCCCTCACCATAGCTCAGATCAACGTGCCAAGTATTTTCTCGATTTGCCGAGGCTGCTTTTAGTGAAACATTTCCCTCGTAATAGCCACCGGTGTCAATCTTTGGGACCTTGGTCTCAAATGCCATAACACCCCCCATGGCATCACTCCCATAGAAAACAGAACCAGGGCCAAAGGAGATCTGAGTTTCATCAACTAAGAACGGATCGATTGTAATCACGTTTTGTAAGTTCCCGTCTCTGAAGATAGCATTGTTCATTCGGATTCCGTCTACCACAATCAGAACGTTGTTTGCGGCAAAACCCCGTATCATTGGACTTCCACCACCCATTTGTGATTTCTGAACGTAGACTTGGTTGCTCAACCCAATTATGTCTGCTGTTGTCTGAGGAGTTTTAAAACTGAAGCTCTTCGCTTTCATTGAAACCACTTTGGTGGTTAAGTCTTTTTGACTCTCAAAATCTGGGTTCAAACGGAAATTCACTGGCTTGAACATGTGTGGGAGTAACTCCAACACGATGCGATAATTCTCTTGCTCAAGTTCTTGAGGGAGCAGTATTTTTATTTCGTACCCTTGGGCTGAGAAGGCAACAGAGTCGAAACTTTCTTGATTTATTTGAATGATTCCATTGTAGTCGGATATATACTGGATATCTCGACTTCCTTCAAAAACATAAACCTCAACCAAACTAAGTGGTTCGCCGTCTTCGTCCAATACCTGAACTTTCTGGCCCATAGCAATCGACGATATGCTGAGGCACACAAAAAGTGTCAGATAGACTCTAAGTTGGTTGATCATAAACGGGTTAACTTTCGAGAGCAAAATAACAGACTTCTTGTGTCATATTCATACCAACTTTTATCTTTGGTCTAAATCAATGAACAAACGGATAATTCTCATCGCAGTGCTTTCCATTCTGTTGAGTATGATGCTTTTACCATCTTGTGGTGGGCGGAAAGCGAAGTCGTGCCCAGCATTCCAAGAAGGAGTGAGAACCGGAGGGACCATCGACAAAAACAAAAAACGCAAGAAAGTGAAACAAGGCGTTTTTGATAAGAAGGTAAGACGGCGCTACAATCGTTGATAGGAAGCTTAATTATACTCGACGATGAATTTTGACAATTATGCAATTATGTTTCAATTTTAAACCATGAATGCACACGAAATAGAATATCAAATCACGGGAGAGGAGATGCAATTTGTTGAAATTGAATTAGATCCTCAAGAAGCCGTTATTTCAGAACCTGGGAGTTTCATGTTCATGAACGATGGAATTAACATGGAGACCATATTTGGTGATGGATCGAGTGAACGCTCTTCGGTATTTGATAAGCTACTAAGTGCCGGGAAAAGGCTTTTGACAGGAGAGAGGTTATTCATGACTGCCTTTACCAACGAAGGCGTTGGCAAGAAACGAGTTGGTTTTGCCAGTCCCTATCCAGGTAAAATAATTCCAATGGATTTGTCTGGGCTTCAGGGCAAGCTTATTTGTCAAAAAGATGCATTTCTATGTGCAGCTAAAGGAGTTGCTGTTGGAATTGAGTTTCAAAAGAAACTTGGAACTGAACTTTTTGGTGGAGAAGGTTTTATAATGCAGAAACTCGAAGGGGATGGACTTGCATTTGTGCATGCCGGAGGGACAATAACAAAGCGAAGCTTGGCATTGGGTGAGGTGTTAAAGATTGATACCGGTTGCCTCGTAGCATTCACAAAAGACATAGATTACGATATTGAATATGTTGGAGGGATCAAGAACACATTGTTTGGTGGAGAGGGAGTATTTTACGCCAAACTAACCGGACCGGGAGATGTTTGGATACAGAGTCTTCCGTTTAGTCGGTTGGCGAATAAAGTGATTGCTGCTGCACCCCGAGTTGGTGGAAAATCTAAAGGGGAAGGAAGTATTTTAGGAGGATTGGGAGATTTGCTCGATGGAGATAACAGATTGTAAA
>CAJXLR010000419.1 GCA_913056425.1 uncultured Bacteroidota bacterium | reverse complement strand
TAATCGTTCCATTCTTCCTGGATCAGCCACATCGCCAACAACTACCTCAATGTTTGGACAATCGAGTTTGTATTCCAGTTCATATAGGGGAGTTTCAGCTTGATCCAGCAATACAACCAATTGGGGTTTGTAATTGCATATCTGTTTTGCAATCTCACTACCTATAGAACCCGCAGCTCCTGTGACAAGAACAACCTTACCTTTCGTTGCCTCGGAAATGTTTTTGTTTTCTAAACTTATAGGTTCGCGACCAAGAAGATCGGCAAGGTTAACATTCTTAATCTGTTTGAAGGTAAACTCTCCATTAATCCACTTGTCGATTGGAGGGACGTTTTTGATAATCAAGTTGTGCTGTAGTCCCAACTCGATTACCTTCTTCTTTCTGTAGCCCGCAATCTCAGGAATTGCAATGATTAATTCTTTGGGTTTGTGCTTCTCAATAACGTGTTCAAACTTTTTATTGAAGTTGTATATCTGAACACCTTCAGCAGACTTACCTGAAAGCAAGCGATTGTCGTCAAGAAATGCGACAACGCGCAGTTGGGAATTCATATCTGCCTCGATAGAGCGCTTTGCCATCATTCCTGTATGGCCTGCACCGTAAATTACTATGTTGTCAAGGTTGCGGTTCTCAGTTCGGCTTAAACGGTGATACATCAACTTGTAAGCAACACGCAAGCTTGTAAGAGAAACCAGTGTTATTAAATAGTCCATGATAATGATGGACCTCCTTGGCACTAGTAAGGTGTCGAATTGGAACTGAATGTATCTGCGGGCAAAAATGAAGGCAGCAGTACTTAGAGTAACAGCTATAAAAATCTTTGTAGCGTCCTGAATGCTGGTATACTTTACAATTCCTTTGTAAGACTTCGTAAGTACTATAGCCACTGCACGGAATAACAAAATCAGCATCAAGGGTCTTACGATTTCCCCAATGGTGAATGTTTCATCCAGCCGTAGATTTTTAATTATTAGGTAAGAGAAGACGAACGAAACACTGCTTACGGCCAAATCTATAATGAAAACGATCCAGCGTGGAGTGTGACGGCCAACAATCTTCTTGAGCGACTTGGCGATCATGATTTAATCTTTGGTTATCAAATGTTTAGTATTCTTCGATAGGCAAAATTATACGATTTTTTTGGGTTTTTACACTACTTAGGTGTTAACTCCTTGTAAATCAAAGGGGAAGTGTCTATTCTAACGTGTTGTTTACCAAGGGTTTAAGCTAAAGGTTAAGTAGATGTGGATTACTTAATCACCGTGACGGTGCCTTTTCGGTGGTGAATTGATCTATCCCAACCGGTATACGTGATTTTGTATATGTACACGTTGTTCGGGTATTGTTTCCCTTTGTAGTAACCATCCCAGTCTGTTTTTACATCGTTTGAGTCATATACCTTCTCACCCCATCGATCAAAAACTTCTACATGATACGTCTTCACAAAAACAGGAACAATACCCCAAAGCTCGTTAAGGTTGTCACCATTTGGTGTAAAAGCATTAGGTACGTGAAGTAAAGGAGGCTGAATCAGATAAATTCTATTGGACTCACTTATGGCATTGAACTCACCCGGATTTTCATATGCGCGAACGCGGTACCAATAACCACCCCAACAGTAGTCAAATGATGTATCCTTATAGTATCGGTTATCAAAATTCGTCGTTACAATCGGTCTCAAATACCCAGTGTCAACACATCGATAGAGCTCGTAGTTATTTACACCTTTTGCCCAATCTTTGTAGTTGTTCCAATACAGTCTGTGTTCAAAAGGCTCGCTTACACCTTCAATAACAATGGTACAGCCTATGTTGCTTTGCTTGCTTCGATGCCCACAATTATCATTGACTACCAGAGCATAACAGTACGATTGTTTATCTACTTGTACTTTCTTATCAATAAAGAACGTATCATTTACATCGTACGTTGATGCGTAGTACTCAAAGCTTGATTTGTCATCATTTTTCTTTCTGTAGATGTCGTAATAACCAAAGTCTTCTTCATCGCTTCGAGCCCAAACTACTTTAACATATTGGCTGTCGAGAAACGTTTCGCCGTCTTGTACAGTAGCGGTAATCAAATAGGTTGAATTAATAGGAAACTGATACTCTTTGGT
>CAJXLR010000418.1 GCA_913056425.1 uncultured Bacteroidota bacterium | reverse complement strand
AAAAAGTCGGTGGACTTAACAATCTCGGTTGGTGGCAGCGCAACAACCTCACCTTTGTGCTCTAGAACGATACAGCTAAACTCTTTGCCTGCGATAAAGGCTTCGGCAATCACCTCAACCTCACCACGCACTGCAACCAGTGTCACGCTTTCTTGAGTTTGAAATAAATTCTGTATACGCTGTAACGCTTCCTCCGGATGATGAACTAACTCATCCTGAACAAATAAGGGGAAGCCCAAAGAGCTTCGTATATCCGAGAGTTCGCGCACGTACTCCACTTGGTTTAGATTTCTCCATTCTTCTTTGGCGAGTTTAATCTCAAAGAAACTGTTTTGTACTGCCTTATGAAATTCTGTTTCGTTGTCTTCTTTCAGAATGGTAACACCAATTGAAGAGCCTTGATTAGCCGATTTTATTACCAGTGGAAATCCAACATCATTCTTGGCTTTTTGATAGAACTCACCCGGATTCTTCAGCCAAGCACTTCTGGAAGATGTGATATAACGAGGTATATCAAAACCCCCTTCCATCCAGTCTTTCTGAACTGCTTTGTCCATGCCAATCGATGAAGGCAATATACCTGACCCCGTATATGGTATGTTGTACCACTCCAAAAGTCCCTGAATATTCCCGTCCTCTCCCCCTTCTCCATGCAAGGCTAGAAAGGCTAAATCGATATGATTGGAAAGTTGATTGGGTGTGATTACCTCGCCAATGTTGGATAGCATCTGTGTACGTTGCCGATTTGAAGCATCGATACTTTCGGAATAAATCTGAAACTGATTTTCAGATTCAGGTAGAAATGCTACCGGCGGATAAAAGTCTCGGATTGTGCCGCGATAAATGTACTCCCAGTTGAGTATGCACATATTCCCAAACTCATCCGTAAAAATGGGTACTGCGTCGAACAGATCTTTGTCTAAATTATCGTACACGGTACGACCACCAGCAAAAGACACTTCACGTTCCCGTGAGCTACCTCCGAAAAAAATTCCTACTCTCAGTTTATCTGCCATCACATCGCTATTAGCGGGCCGCATCAGACTAACGCCATGTTTGTTCTAGGTGTTGTCCCGTTCCGCAATATTTGTTTAACATTGCAGACCACCGCGGTGGAACAATAATTGAATTCAATTTGAATAAAAACAAGAAATGAAGCATTTAGTTATCGCCATCCTTATGCTGTCTGTAGCCGCAATTTCTTACGCAGAAACTGAAGACAGTACCACTACCAAACAAACTCTTCCCCAAGTTACCTTAAAAAACACGGCCGGTGAAAACGTAGATGTATCGAGCTACGCGAGCAATGGCAAAATCACAATCATCTCTTTCTGGGCTACCTGGTGTAAGCCATGCATCAAAGAGTTACGTAACATAAACGAGATTCTGGACGACTGGGTTGAAGACTATAACGTTGAGTTGGTTGCGGTTTCGGTGGATGATAGCCGAAACATGGCACGAGTAAAACCATTTGCAGATGGACAAGGTTGGGACTTCGATATTTTACTGGATCCAAATGGTGAGCTGCAGCGAGCGCTAAACGTAACTAACCCACCGGTTACGTTCTTGGTAGATCAAGACGGAAAGATTGTTTACACCCACACCGGTTACTTAGAAGGCGACGAGCTAGATCTTGAAGATCACATTGTTGAGTTGCACGAAGCAGCAGAAGAAGAATAATAATTAACCAATTATAAAACCCTAAAGAGCCGCGCAAGCGGCTTTTTTTATGGATGTCGCTTTGCAAAATAGCTTACCTATCCAACACCGAAAAACCAATGTGGATGTTCGCGGTTTCTTTGTCGACATATAGCTCGCGCTCTTGAACCGTCCCATGACAGGTAGATTCAGAACAAAACAGTGAACCACCGGCAAGTCTTACCGAATCCGGTTTTTCTGCTTCAGTAATATCCCACACATTGCCAATAATATTCACCTCCGATACGTTCGATATTGGAAGTGTGTTATTCGATACAATTTCACGCTGGTCTTGATTGGCGATTTCCCAAAATTCCTCATAGGTTGGAAGCCGCTTATTTGCCCATGTACAATAGGCCTTGGCATCGTTATAACTCACTTGTGTAACAGGGAGATCGTACGAAGTTATTGTACTACTTCC
>CAJXLR010000417.1 GCA_913056425.1 uncultured Bacteroidota bacterium | reverse complement strand
ATACTGGTGAGGTGAGTTCACCAGTTACTTCCATAACCTACGATATCGTAGCAACCTATTCGCAAGGAGGAAGTGATTTCGTAATTCTTGAGGTCAACTTTGGCCCTGGCATTTGGAGGTACATACTTAAATCTTAAAATTAATAACCTGTAAATAAATAATTATGAAAAAGATTTACGCAATTCTCGTGTTTTGTTTGCCACTCTTGGTGGGGGCTCAAACAACATACACAGTAACCTTTAAAGTAAGCACAGCAAACATTACGGTTGGTGCAAATGGAATTTACGCCGGCGGTGGTATTTTAGGGGATGCCCAAGCAGTACAGCTGGATGATACCGACAGTAACGGTGTTTGGACCGGGACGGCTACAGTAACAGGAGCCGGTGGTGGAAACTTTATATTTTTAAATAGCCCAAACAATGGAGGTGATTGGGGAACCAAAGAATCATTGGGTGGATTACCATGTTCGGATCCAAATAATTACGATGACCGCATTTTCCCATCATTTTCACAAGACACAACACTCATGTTCTGTTTTGGTACATGTGTGAACGATACGGTATGTCCTACACCGCTTACCCCGGTAAATGTAACTTTCCAATCGGATCGTAGAAACAGTCCAGCGTTTACTGATGCCTATTTATCTGGTACTTTCCCAATAGCATGGAGTGGCGATGCTTATCCAATGACTGATGATGATGGTGATAGTATATACACTGTAGTTATGTCTCTTACACCAGGAGACTATCGATATAAGTTTACAGCAGACAACTGGGCGCTTCAAGAAAATTTTGTTACCGCGAACATGTCTGATACTTCTTGTGTAAATACAAATTCAGCAGGATTTACAGATCGATTTATAACAATCGGCGCAAATGATACAGTTTTACCAGTTGCTTGTTGGGAAGAATGTGGACCATGTTCAGGCGTGGGGCTAGAAGAAAATGAATTGAAATTCAAATTATACCCTAATCCTGCGGAGAGCGTTGTAATTATTGAAAATCCATCCGCCGAAAAGGCAGAAGTGTCTCTTTTCAATTCTTTGGGGCAAAATGTGTTAAAGGTCGAATCCGAAAATGCTAAGATTCAATTAGATATTTCAGAGTTGCCCTCTGGTATGTACTATGTGAAGATAAGTTCTCAAAGCATTGAAGCGTTTTCCACTTTAACGAAGCAGTAAGGTTCTGGACAGAGTTTTGTAGATTTTGATTCTGTTAAAATGAACGATTATTGTTGTGCCCGCTAATTGCGGGCACACTTTTGCCTATGAGAATCAATTACGTCTTTATTTTCATCTTTAGCCTCTTATCTATCCCTATAAGGGCTCAGGAGTTTACTGTGATCACATCGTCAGAAGGCCTGAATAGTTCAACTGTGAACGCAATAGTCAAGGATAGCGATGGGTTAATTTGGATAGGAACTAAAGCTGGACTTTTTAAATACAATGAAGGGTATGCTGAAGAAGTTTTAATAGCAAATAGGCGGATAAATAATATTAAGTCGTTACTATTCACTTCAGATGGTATTTTATTGATAGGATTTAATGATGGAGATCTTGTTTCTTTTGACACTGAGTCTAGGCTAACAATAGAAGATTCTAGAATCCCTAGTCCTGAGATAGAATTTCCGATTGTATCGCTTTTCGAGGATGACGAAGGTAGTATTTGGCTGGGTTCAATAGGAAATGGCGTTAAACAGCTGAAGGTTAATTCACATAATTGGGTTGATATTAATCCCGTTGATAGCTCAATTCATATCAGTGCTTGTTTTGATTTTGCTCAGCAAGGCGATACCCTCTGGTTGGCTACTTCGGGAAATGAGATTCACTTCTATAGTTATTCTAAGAATCAAGTATACCGCTTAGAGAGTTTAGGGTATAATGTCAATTCATTTCGAAAGTCTGTTGATGTACACGAAAATAAAGTCGTTTTCTCTATAGAGTCACTCGGAGCTCTTGAGTTAAGTGATAAAGGCAATATTTTACATCCATTCCCTTGCCGAGACGCAGTTTACTTTAATAATGAACTTTGGATCTCTACAGATGGTGACGGTATAGTTCAGTTTAGTGAAAATATATACAATCATTTCTCCAAGAATGATTACAACACTTCACTAATTACCGATCAGTATTATAA
>CAJXLR010000416.1 GCA_913056425.1 uncultured Bacteroidota bacterium | reverse complement strand
TACATCAAAACAGATAAATCCACCCGGGCCATCACTTACAAAAAGCAACGAGTTTAAGAGTTCAACTTGAGTAGGCTCAACCAAAAACATAGCATTTTGATTTCTAGTACTTGAACTTGAAAGCTTGGGGAACATATCCACCCGATTGTTTGGGTCGCATGTCAGCATTTCTTTTTCGAAAAAATGACTGTGGCAGCCAATGTTATTGTTAAAAACAAAGTCGGTACAGGAGAAATTGAAAAAAAGAGTATTGAAATTGGGGACCGGAACACTTGGGTTATTTGATATGTCAAAACCCGAAGATCCGATATTTACGTTCCGTATAAATAACTCATCATCATCAGCGTGAATGTACGAGTTAAAATTGGAGACAAACGAAATAAATGGATTAACCGTAGTTACACTCATTGTTCCTCCCGCGCTCACTTCCAGAGTAACTAGGTTTAGGTTATCACAGACATACACAGCATTTGACTTGGAGTCCATATCTGCATGGGGAGGTAGGTTTGCAGTTTGAAATATCTCAGGCTCCCCAATGGAAACAAAATTATCGCCGCAGTTTGCGTTCTCGATAACGTCTACCGTCTCCACAAAATCATAATCGATAACAACCGAATCTTGTTTCATAAACGGAGTATTTAATCTTCCGCTTACGGTTTGAACCAGCCGAATGTTCTGATGGTCGGAAACATCAAAAAGATGAATTTCCGATACCTGAACAACAATCAGAAAGTCTTCAATTGCTTCAGCGCGCATACATCGCGGCATGCTGATAAAGGCCGATCGGACCGGAACACCACTTGTTTTGGTTAACACATGGATACCCAGGTCGTCATCTACCAAGTAGTATCCTGTGTTGTTCTCGGTAATTGACGTAATTGTTCCTTCTTGACGAGGACCTTCTACCTTAATGTCTTTTACTAAGTCAGACACTGCCATATAAATTGGCACTTCTTTCATGTAGTAAACTGTTTGTGTGCAATCGGTATGGCACGACGAAAGTGTATAGGCGAAAATCGCGGAGAGAAGTATTACTAGATATTTCTTCATGGGGTCAGCGCTGTATCAAAATCGACTAATTTGTCTGGTTTCTGCATAACATATAATCTTGTCGATGTAGATTCGTTCAAAACTAACGAAGAAAGTGTTTCAATCGTTTCTCTATAATTCACGTAAATTTCATTTTACAGCGATGATGTTGCTGATATGTAGCACTGTATTTGGTCAAATTGGTGGGAGCTACGCTCGGATTGAGACCATCGACGGAAAGACCATTGAAGGAAAGGTAATTAACATTGCCTACGGAGACTCCGTTGTACTGGACATTCCACCTTCAAATTCGCTAAGTATTCTTTGGGACAACATCCGCGAGATGAATTTCATCGATAAAGAAGTTAAGGAGCGGATTCAGAGTGAGACTCGGGTGAAACCACCGAAGACATATTATCCGTTTACCACGAATTCTTGGAATTTCAGTTTAGACCTAGGTTTTCCGTTTGGCCTGGATAGTTGGGGAGACCCATCGCTTACACCCGCGGTGCACGTTGGAGTGGGCTATTCATTCAAAGAAAACTTGCAGCTTGGGGCAACATTGGGCCATGAGGCTTATTTCTGGCCAAACAACGGTTATGCACCGGTGGGTATAGAGTTTCGAGGACGTGTCGACCGAGATAAAATCCAACCGTTCTATTACGTCCAAACCGGATACGGATTTTTAACATATTCAGAATATCATTTTAACAACTCTAGCATGGTAACTGGAGGGCTATTTGCCAATACCGGAATTGGGATCACAGCAAAACGCAAACATCATCGTTCGTGGTACCTCAAACTGGGCTGGAGACGGCAGTACGGGTATGCAGAATATGAGGCCAACGTCTGGCAACCATCGGGCTCTGTGCCTGCAAAATTTGAGGAACAGATACAATACAATCGCATCGACTTGCGATTGGGTTGGATGTGGGATTAAGCGTGGATTACACCACTACCAATTAGCTCATCTCCGTTATACCAAGCGGCAAACTGCCCAGCCGCAATGGCTTTCTGAGGTGTTTTGAAGTGAATCTCTAATCCAGCTTCTGTTTTCTTTAATGTAGCTTCCTGTAACGGCTGTCTATACCGAATTCTACACAATACGTCTTT
>CAJXLR010000415.1 GCA_913056425.1 uncultured Bacteroidota bacterium | reverse complement strand
CTTTGAGTGATTTTGATCACGACATAAGGAAGTTAACCTACAAATACGCGAGTTAAACATGGCTATCATTCGACCCGGAACCGAGAATGACTTGAGTGCAACGCTCAATTTAATAAAAGAATTGGCCGTCTTCGAACGAGCTCCAAATGCTGTAATTGTCACAGAAGAACAGCTTAGACGAGATGGTTTTGGTGAGAACCCACTTTATGGATTACTAGTAGCCGAGGAAGAAGGGATTGTGGTTGGTATATCTCTGTACTACAACCGGTACAGCACTTGGAAAGGGAAATGCTTGTACCTGGAAGATCTGATTGTCACCGAAGCACACAGAGGAAAAGGAATAGGCTTAGAGCTGTTCCTCGCCACCAAGAAAGTTGCCCAAGAAACCCATTGCTTCAAAATGGTTTGGCAAGTACTCGATTGGAATACGCCGGCAATCGACTTCTATAAGCAACAAGGTGCCGATATTGATCCGGAGTGGTTTAACTGCGAAATAGTTGTCTGATGTTATTCGAATCGGAACGATTGTACTACCGACGTTTTGAGGAGGCAGATGCCTCATTCTTTTATGAGCTTAATTTGGATGAGGAAGTGATGAAATACACCGGTGATGTCGCATTTGAATCGGTATAGTCTGCGCGAAAATTTGTGCGTCAGTACAAACACTACGACGAATACGGTTATGGGCGATGGTCTGTTGTTCGAAAGACCGACAATAAGCCTATTGGCTGGTGTGGACTCAAATTCCATCCGACAGAAAACTACATCGATCTAGGATACAGATTCGCTCAAAAAGAGTGGGGACAAGGTTATGCAACGGAAGCTGGTATAGCTTCCTTGGATTATGGTAAGTTGGCCTTCGATGTAAACCAAGTAGTAGGCAGAACGGCGTCAGGAAATGCTGCATCAATACGTGTCCTGGAAAAACTTGGTTTTGCGTTTTGGAAAAAGGCTCCCTGTGAAGGAATTAAGGACTCCCTGTTTTATCGGATAAGTCTTTAAAGGCTATTGATTCGCTTTTGCCTCAAGAATTTTTTGCAGCTGCTCTTCGGCAGATAATCCAATGACATCGGTTTCCATCATCACCTTCGCATCAGCTGCATGTTTGCTCTCCGGATAACGCTCAATCAATGCGGTGTAAACGGCTTTAGCAGAATCGATCTGTTGCTGTCTTTCCATCATGTCTCCGTGTTTCATCATACCAAAGGCGGCGTACTTCGATTCCGGAAATCTTGTATATAAATCAGCATAAACTTGAGCTGCATCAGCAAAACCGAGTATTTCTTCTGTAACCCCTCCAAGTTTGAATAGCATAACATCTTGGTCGTCCCGGTTCTCATCTTCGCTTAACTCCAACAAAACGGCCTTCAGTTTTCGCAAGTCGTCATTAGACAGGATGGTCTCAGACACTACGTCGTCATACACATAATAGGCGGAGTCGACTTTCTGCATTCCAACATAATTTCGCGCTCTCAACAGTTTCATTTCAACCATATTCTGCGCGCTCGGATACGTTTCAATGTATCGTTCCGTGTACGTTTGAGATGTTGCAAACGAATCTACTCTATTGAGATATAACGCCACATTTTCCATGTAGTACTCCGTTACGCTATCTTTTGGAAACGCATTGATGTAGTCAATTTGCTTTTCGCATAATTCGCGTTTTGTTTCACCGTCTTGATACTCAGCTGCACCAAGAGCATCAATTTCGCTTTTCAATTCAGCTTTCTTGTCGCTACACGCAACTAAGGCAAGAGTGATAGATACAAATGCAAGTGTTTTTTTCATAGTGCTAATAGTTTCCAATGCTCAACATGACCAATGTGCATGCATTGAGCGGTTCGATATCATGTTTAACGAGTAATGATGCCAACTCCTCATTTTCTGCGCCTGGATTGAAAATTACGCGCTTGGGTTTAAGCGACAGAATGTACTTGTAGTAAGCGAGTTGGTTGGTTGAATTTAAGTATAAAGTGATTGTGTCTATGTCCTGGTATGGCTCCGGATAAGTGTCAATCGGCACCCCTGCTATCTCACCCGGGCGTAAACCCAACAAGTGAATTGGGTGCTTGTAATATGACAGCTCTAATGCAGCTCGATGTGAATACCTCGACGCATTGGGGCTAGCTCCAGTAACCAGGGTT
>CAJXLR010000414.1 GCA_913056425.1 uncultured Bacteroidota bacterium | reverse complement strand
GCTGAATTGATGTTCATTGGTAAGAAAGCTTATGAGCAGTTCAAACAAGCAGAGATTAAGACGGATACGTCTAACATGGCACACTTGTTAACCATCGATGCAGAATCTACGTTCGAGATTGCAGAATCCATCATCAACCGTTTTAAAGGTGGAGAGTTTGATGAAGTTCGTGTAATCTACAACGAGTTTAAAAACGCAGCAACACAAATTGTTAAGGCTGAGAAGCTGTTACCTGTTGAAATGGAGAAGTTCGGAGATAGCGATGATAACGCTATGTCGAACGACTACATCTTTGAGCCGGGTAAAGCGGAGATCTTGTATGATCTTGTTCCTCGTGCCGTAAAGACACAATTGTTCAAAGCGTGTTTGGACTCACAAGCATCAGAGCACGGAGCTCGAATGGTTGCGATGGACAAAGCGACAGAGAACGCAGGAGAGCTTATCGAAAAACTCAAATTGCAGTACAACCAGGCGCGTCAGGCGGCAATTACCGGAGAGATCTTGGAGATTGTTGGTGGAGCGGCTGCATTGGAAGCATAAACTAAGTAATTTCATAAATCAAAACCCCGGCTCGAAAGAGACCGGGGTTTTTTTATGACGCAGCTGACACAATATTTACATTTTTCTTTACGCTATTACTATTACCCTATTGAATGAAGAGACATGTTGAAGTGGATTTGTATGGCATTGCTGGTTGCGAGCGCGCGAAGCGCGCTCGCACAGGACATCCATGTGCCAGACTCCATGCACCAACAGCCCGTTGTGGCGAAAACGCAAGATCAAGAACTTCTGGAATTACGTGTAGAACACGTTGAACTCCAACGCAAGCTGGATGCCTTGATACGCGACACGGCCGACCTACATTTAAAAATTAGTTCACTTGAATCCCAAGAATCTGAGCTCAAGCAAGAATTAAACAAGTACAAGACTGGTATCTTCTTCGGAGTTGGTTTCGGATTTAATTACTTCACTTCGAGTCCACCACAATATTACGTGAAGTCGGACAGTACCTTGGGTGAGTACGGAAACCAGAGCGGAATGAGTTTCATCCTAAGTGGATTCATGGCCTATAAGATTCATGAGAAACACAGCGTTATATTTAACGTTCCGTTAGGCGACATTACAAACCGTGAGGAGTTTAAGATTGGCTTGTTTAATCAGAAGATGGCCGGTGGTATTGGGTATGGACGAAACATGGGTAGTGTTTCCATGATCTTTATCGTAAATATTAGTCCATACGATATCATTCAGCACGAATTACTCGAAGGGGAGAAGTTCGAAATGGAGAAGTATACACCCATTAACACCTCGGATTATCCGAGCACCATGGTGTATAGTCCCAGTTTTACGATTGGATTCTCGTACAACTTTCAAGCAGGAAACAAGCTCAACAACTTTGTGGGTTATTAAGTCTGCAGCACACCCACGTTGTATTTAGCCACGGGAGCATGATTGGCGGCTTCTATTCCTTTTGAAATCCAGTTGCGGGTTTCTCTTGGGTCGATAATGGCATCTACCCACAATCGCGAGGCAGCGTATTCCGGTGTAGTTTGATTGTTGTATCGAGTGATGATTTTGTCGAGCAACGCTTTCTCGGCTTCAGGCGTAATTTCTTCACCGTTCTTCTTGAGCGAAGCTTTTTCAATTTGCAATAGAACTTTGGCTGCTTGTTCACCACCCATAACAGCAATTTTGGCTGTTGGCCAAGCTACAATTAATCGTGGATCATATGCCTTACCGCACATCGCGTAGTTTCCGGCACCATAACTGTTCCCCATCACTACCGTGAACTTGGGAACGGTACTGTTGCTCATGGCGTTAACCAGTTTAGCTCCGTCTTTGATAATTCCACCGTGCTCGGAACGACTGCCAACCATAAAGCCAGTTACGTCTTGTAAGAACACCAACGGAATCTTCTTTTGATTACAGTTCATGATAAAGCGGGCAGCTTTATCCGCAGAGTCGCTGTAGATTACTCCACCAAACTGCATTTCACCCTTCTTGGTTTTAACAATCTGACGGTTGTTGGCTACAATACCTACGGCCCAGCCGTCTATTCGCCCAAAACCACAGATAATGGTTTTGCCATAGTCTTTTTTGTACTGTTCAAACTCACCATTGTCTACCAACTGTTCAACCAGTTTAATAGAATCATA
>CAJXLR010000413.1 GCA_913056425.1 uncultured Bacteroidota bacterium | reverse complement strand
AAACCTAGAACGGCATGAATCCGTTTCGAGGTAGTCAATCATCTGTTTCAAGCGATCTTGATTGCGTTGCTTATTGTTTATCAGTATGTTATCGTGATCTAAAAGCTCTTGAACTCTTGGCTGTACAAAAAATATCGAGGTATCACCAACTCCTTCTTGATAGTCGATTATGTTTCGCTGTTTTAGCTCGTTCAAGTAGCCCAATACCTTTGTTTTTGGAAGACATAAGCGATTTGCGATTTCGTCTTCATCGATGCGCACATAGTAATCATACACACCAGAATACAGACGCAAAATAGCTTGCAAGACTTTGTCGTGTGTTGGATTTTTAAGCTGGTAGTTGTACAGCTCTCTGTTGTCGAGTAGAACACGCAATTTAGATGAATTGTCCATGCCCTCAGACATTCGGATGTAGCCAAGTTTCTCTAAACACACCAATGCTTGATGAACTTCAACCGGGTTCATTTCAAATTTCTTTGCAAATGAGGCTAAGTCAAAACTAAAACTCATGTCCTGACCGGAGTTAAATGCCAAACCAAGGTGGTTGCATACAAAATTGTAAATCCGTTGAATGAGTTTTAGCTCAGGATAGCGCTGATGCAATACGTCCTTGAGTTGGGTTAAATCTGCGGTTTCATACAATACAATGCATTCACTTTCCTCACCGTCTCGTCCTGCTCTACCGGCTTCTTGATAATAGGCTTCCAAGCCATCTGGTGGCTCGAAATGAATGACCTTACGTACGTTGGGTTTATCAATTCCCATCCCAAAGGCACTGGTTGCAATTATTGTGGTTGAGTTTGATTTAACCCACAAGTCTTGTCTTCGATCTCGCTCATCTCGTGTCATTCCTCCATGGTACGCTATTGCATCATGTCCTTGATCTCTTAAGAAGCGCTCAAGCTTCTGCGTTGCGCGACGTGTGCGCACATAAACAATGGACGACCCCCGATAACCAGTGAGTAAATCCAACAACCTTTCGTGTTTATTCTCTTCGAAGTAGACTTGATAACGTAGATTGTCTCGATGGAAACTTTTTTGAAATACTGCCGGATTTAGCATATCCAGTTGTTCCGCCAAGTCTTCCAGCACTTTAGGTGTAGCAGAAGCGGTTAGCGCAATAAACGCAGCATTGGGGCAAATCTCCCGAATCGACTTGATTTGGAGAAACTCAGGACGAAAATCGTGGCCCCATTGCGATACGCAATGTGCTTCATCAATAGCTACGAAACTAACCGGAGTGTGTTCCAGACTCGACTTAAATATGCTTGATTGAAGTCGCTCCGGGGAAACGTAAACCAGTTTATACTTTTGGTTGCGGATGTTTTGTACTTCAATTTGCAACTCCTTTCTACTCATCCCACCGGACAAGTGAATTGCTTTTATTCCACGGTTGACCAGTTGCTCAACCTGATCTTTCATCAAGGCGACGAGTGGTGAAACAACAATACAGACTCCGTCTTGAATTAACGCCGGGACTTGAAAACAAATAGACTTTCCACCACCGGTGGGTAGTAACGCTATAGTGTCCCGACCGCTGAGTACCGATTCAATGATCTGTTCTTGAGGCTCGCGAAACGAGTCGTAATCCCAATATTGTTTTAATATGGATTGTGCACTAGTGATGCACCAAAAATAGCATATCTAACGGAGGACATTGACGAGTCCTTTCACAGTTTGAAACTGCCCATTTTCGGTGGTGATGAAGCGAATGGAATACAGATACACACCATTACTCACTTCTTTCCCTTCATAGGTTCCATCCCACCCCATATCCGGATTCTCCGAACGATACAGTTCCTCTCCCCAACGATTATAAATGTATAATTCCATTTCATGAACACCTTCTTGATAAAATGAAAAAACATCATTTACTCCATCGCCATTAGGAGTTAACACCTGAGATACATATGCTTCCTCTTGCTCACAAACATCTCCTTTACCATCGCCATCTTTATCGCTTTGGTCTGGGTTGTAGAGCATCGGACAGTTGTCATCTACGTCAAGAACACCATCGTTGTCATCGTCATCGTCGCAAACATCGCCTATACCGTCATTATCATAATCTTCCTGGTTGGGATTGGAAACGTCAGGACAGTTGTCAATGTCATTTGTTATGCCATCACCATCGGTATCGGGAACACTATTCGGATCTAACGGATCGCTTCCT
>CAJXLR010000412.1 GCA_913056425.1 uncultured Bacteroidota bacterium | reverse complement strand
ATTATAAAAACAAATGAAAATGAGACATTTTCAAAAACATTGTAAAAACCAATGAAAAATGATGCATTTTCAAAAACACCATAAAAACAAATGAACAATGAGGCATTTTCAAAAACATTGTAAAAACCGATGAAAAATGATGCATTACGAATTATAGCAGCGAGCTCCATTAAGCTGGTTTTGCCCGATAGACTGCAGGTTGCATCCCCGGCCAGGGTGGCAACCTGATCAATGACTTCTTTTTCCCCTTCAGACCCTACTAAAACCGTTTTGATTTTATAGTTGACCTGAATCTCCTGCGCTAAGTTGGCAAACTTCTCTGCAGGCCATCTGCGTGCCAAGTCTCTCGCTCCACAGTGCATCACACAGTATTCCTCGCTTTCAATTCCTTCAACCAGATTCTTTGCGGAGGTAAGTTGGTCTGGTTGAATGTCTAATCGATGTAAATCGTTCGCATCCCAGGTTTCTTGAATCAAGGGGCGAACAATTTCTCGGTTGGTCACAAATTCATGTGTCTGGCCACCAGACAGTTTATTGTTCAAACGGATGCTTCCGCGTTCGAAATACCAGGAACATCCTCCAAATAATGCACGTCTAAAGGTGGACCAATCACCGCGCAAATCAACTTGAACATCATAGTATTTCTTAAGCTCAGAAGCGTTGTTGATTATCTCAGTTTTAATTGGCACACTGTTTACCAGCGCGTTATTCATCGCTTTGCAATAGACCGATATTTTTGCCTTTGGGTAGGTTATGCCGATGCGTCGAATGACCTCCAATGCATAAATCATATCACCAATTTCATCACGTTTAGCAACGAGGATAGATTTAACAGATTTGGGGTCAAGCGTTTTCGCAGTCCTACTTAAACGACCGACTAGAGAGCTTGCCAGATACAGTAGTTTTTCTTCCACTACTCGCTTTCGATTGGATACAGCAAGGGCTTACTCGGGCTAGCATCCGACTCAAACGCTGCGATTTGAAGTTGCAGCAGGTATCGACCATCTTTTGCTTCATTGGGGATAAAGGCCAGTTAGGTTATTGTCGCGTTTTTGCGGGGATTACTAGGATAGTCCCAGAAAGCATGATGCGCCATCAACTTGCCACCATCGGATTCTCGATCTACGGATGGAAGATCAATGATGATGTGCTGTACACCGTTTTCCGCGAGCTTTTGTGTGAGTAAGTGATCAATATACGTAGGGTTTGTTCCTGAATACTTGTGCGTCAGTTTCTCATCTTCGTTGGGTAAGGTGCGGATGACCAAGGCTTCTATGGATGTTAAATCAACCTCATCGAGAACAGACGCCGATACGTAGGTATCACCGTTGGATTTAGTTGCTGGTTTTACGGTAATCAGTTCGGCAAATGCTTGGAAAGATTTTAAGCTTTGGTTGATGGTTATTTTTTCCTTGCTGATGTGGCCAACGCACTCGGTATGAGTTCCGTTTCCATGGGCATTGAAGGCAATCGATTCGCAATTGCACGCTCCTCCTCGTGAAACTGAACCAACAAAATCTCCGGCACAAACTGTCTCAAATCGCGGAGGATCGAGGTAGTAAGCATTTACATTCATTTCGCCATCTCGGATAGGAGTGGATAGATCGTAATATACCTCTCTATCAAATGAATAGGTCGCTCCTTGATGTTTAAACCAAAACTTCATACGTCAAAGATACACGCTAACATTGGTTTGCAACACTGCAATACGATTCACAAGAAAATAGGCGTTCTTTGTGTTCATGACACTGAATAAGTATCAGGTCAAATCACTCCTTAAGTTCATGCTGCTGATTGTGGCATTGTCCATCGTGGCAGTGTCTCTGCTTTACACCGACAATTTAGCGAAGCAACTTAAGGAAGAAGAAAGAGCCAAGGTCGCGCTTTGGGCAGAGGCTACTCGACTGATCGCAACCATGGAAGAGGATGACGACTTCGATGTGACTTACGCACTTTCGGTGATCAAAGCAAACAACACTATCCCGGTAATTGTGACGCTACAAGACGGAACGGTCATCGCCAGTCGTAATATCGATTCTTCTCAAGAATCTGATCCTTCTTACATCAACCAAACCATCAAGCAGATGAACCAAAAGATGGAAGACTTGACTAAAGCCAAAGACGAGGAGACCAACAGACTGAAAGAAGAGGTCATCAAGACGAAGGAGGAATTGACTAAATTG
>CAJXLR010000411.1 GCA_913056425.1 uncultured Bacteroidota bacterium | reverse complement strand
CGCGGAGAACGGTCGGATACAGTCGGTGAAAACTTGCAAAGGATTGCGGCCATTTCAATTTCTAGAAGACATCCGCAACATCAATCTTGCTTCCTATGATCTTGTGATTTCGGACTTTGAGCCTATTACTGCTTGGGCTGCAAAAAGACAGAAAATCCCGTGCCTGAGTATGAGTCATCAAGTTGCGTTTGATTACGAGGTTCCCAAGGTATCTGGTTATTATGCTTCGAAGGCCATAATGAGGCATTTCGCTCCCGGGACTAGCAAGATAGGTTTTCATTACTTCCATTTCAATCAAATTATTCTGCCTCCACTAATTGCTCCTCAAAAAGCTTCTCCTAGCCGACATCAGAAAATTGTCGTGTACATGGGTTTCGAATCATTGCGCGAAATTTTAAGTCTCCTTGAGCCATTCAGAGATTACGAATTTCAGGTGTTCGCTCATGTTAGCGAACCATCGGTGCATGACCACGTCACAATAAATCCGGTCTCCTTGCAAAGGTTTCAAAGAGAGTTGAAAGAAGCGGCAGGTGTAATCAGCAATGCAGGGTTTGGATTGTCCAGTGAATGTCTGGCGCTCGGTAAGAAACTTCTCGTTAAGCCATTGGAAAGGCAGTTTGAGCAACTGTCAAATGCCCTTGCCCTTCAATCACTAGGTCGAGCGACCACCATGGCTACCTTGGATCGAAATGTTCTCGAACAGTGGCTGGAGTTGGACGAACATGCGCCTATCGCGTATCCAGATGTTGCTGCTCTACTGTGCGATTGGATCACTGAGGCTGAGTCAAGAGACTATGAGGAATTCGTAGATTCTGTTTGGCGAGGGTTTGAATTTCCTTTTGAATTTGACGCAGGTTTCGGGTCGCGCTTAATACCGGATTTAGTGTTCTGACTTCTTTGCAGCAGTCCTATGCTGGCAAAAGGGGTGGAAAAGTTTGCGCCCTGTAAATTGGCTAATTTTGTAAGAGCGAGAAAATCTTAAAAAATTCCAGAAGTAGGAGTTGCAATATGAGAATCGATAAGAAGTTAAAAGTAAGGTCGGTTTTTATTTCAGATGTTCACCTGGGCTTCAGGGGATGTCAGGCTGATGCGCTGCTGCATTTCCTCCATTCAGTAGAAACTGATTATTTGTTTTTGGTGGGAGATATCGTCGACTTCTGGTCTCTGAAAAAGTATCCAGTTTGGCCCCAGAAGCACACAAATGTAGTGCGATCTATCCTCGGTAAGGCGAAGCACAATACTAAGGTAATTTATGTGCCAGGTAACCACGACGAGGCCATGCGAGATTACGTCGGACACAAGTTTGGGAATGTCGAGATTCACAGAAATTATATCCACACCACACTACTGAATAAAAAGCTGTTGGTAATGCATGGTGATGAATTTGACGTGGTGGTAAAACATAGTCGTATGCTCGCAAAACTGGGAAGCTATGCTTACGACAAACTTCTAAGTCTTAATTATCTCGTCAGTGCTATAAGAAAATACTTTGACCGCTCCTACTGGTCTCTTGCTGCCTACCTCAAACATAAAGTTAAGAATGCGGTTGAATATATTGGCTCATTCGAAAGAGCTTTGACACATTTCGCCAAGGAAAAAAACGTAGATGGCGTAGTGTGTGGACATATTCATCATGCTGAAATGCGAGACATTGACGGAGTTTTATACTGTAACGATGGCGATTGGGTTGAGAGCTGCTCCTCACTTATTGAGCACAAAAACGGAACCCTAGAAATCGTTTACTGGGTTAATGATTTTGAAAATTCCACTATAAGTGAATTAGAAGAACTGATTGAGAATCGTCACGCAGCATAAATATTTCGACTTACGCTTGTGGCAGATCTTATGGGTAGGGGTATTTCATGCGAATACTCATGATCTCTGACGTTTACGTTCCGCGGGTGAACGGCGTTTCTACATCAATTGAGACGTTTCGCAAAGAGCTTGAAGATTTAGGCCATGAGGTCTACTTGGTCGCCCCGCACTACGAACAGTGCCAGGAACAAGAGCATCGGTTGTTCCGAGTTGAATCGAGAGGGGTGCCCGGAGATCCCGAAGATCGGATGATGAAGTACGGTAAAGTACTTGGCCTAATCCCAACCATTGAGAAGCTAGACATTGATCTGGTTCATATCCAGACTCCCTTTGTTGCACACTATGCCGGGATGAAAATCGCGAGAGCGCTTTTT
>CAJXLR010000410.1 GCA_913056425.1 uncultured Bacteroidota bacterium | reverse complement strand
TTTCTTTCGATTCCCACAATCGATGAGTGAGTATTCTGACCAAGATCTCGGTCCGCTTTTCGTTCGTTTCGCCATTAGTTTGCGTAGTGAATGTTGTGATCAGCCAGTATTTCCTCTCCTCTAAATTTGAGCAAAACATTAGCCAACGTGATAATATCTTTTTGACAATAGGTCATTATTCGATCTAAATCGCCTTCCTCGTAGTATACTGAGCGCACCATACTCCCATCGATGTCGTCTTTGGGAGTTGGGATGTCAAAAAGAGCTGCCAGTAAATCCAATGATGTATAACTCTTGTAGTCCCCAAATTTCCACAGTTGCATCGTATCGATGTGGTTTACCTCCCAAGGCTTTTTACCCGCTGTATCGAGGAGGTATGGCAATTTGAGTCCGTTTATTAGTATTCGTCTTGCCAAATAGGGGAAATCAAATTCCTTCCCATTGTGTCCGCACAGGGCCTGACTGGGTGAAGTAAAACGCGTGTTGAGCAGATTGCAAAAATCAATCAGCAGTTTTTTTTCATCGTGTCCGTAAAAACTCTTAATCTTAAAATTGAGATCGCTTCCCTGGTGAAAAAACACACCGACAGAAATGCAAACAATCTTACCAAACTCAGCATAAATACCCGCTTTATCGTAGACCGACTCAGGGGTATCGTCATCGTCTTTTAATAAGAAGTTTGCTTTTTTATCCCAGAGTTCTTTCCAACGATCATCTAAACTATCGTAGTCTTCTGACGCGGGTACGGTCTCAATATCGAGAACAAGAATGTTTTCAAGTTTCAGGTTTTGCAGCATTATGATTAAGCATCGTACATGTCGTCGTACGTTTTATAACTCTTCTTGAGCATAGCGTAAACGACACTAGGAGCAAACTTAAGCAAGATATGCTGAAGCTTTCCCAAGACGGTTAGGGTAATCTCCTTCTTGCGGTCTACAATCACCCGAGCGATTCGTTTGGCCACATCTTCACGAGATGCTAGTTTCAACCCTTTGCGTTGTGGAATCGCCTCGTACGTTCCGTCTGGTTTCAAAATTTGTTTCTGGTTCTCATTAGCCGTAAAACCAACATACACCAAACCGCAATGAACTTTATTGTGAGCTTCAATTTGGAGTGCTTTTGCATAAGCGGTAAGCGCCATCTTGGAAGCTGAATATCCAGCATGACCGGGCACACCAACTTTCGCCGCCATACTGCTAATTATGATTACACTGCCGTTTTGCTTTTCCAAATGGGGCAGTGCGAAATACGTGGTGTTGATCACCCCCATCGTATTGATTTGCATGATTTGATCCCAAGCTTCGGGGTCAGATTCGGAAATCCTTCCTCGGCTTGCAATTCCTGCGTTATTTATTAACACGTCGAGCTTACCAAAATGCTGAACGGTCTCATCAACAATTCGTTTGCAATCTTCTTTTGTCGAAATATCCGCAACAATAGAATGGCAATCTATACCTTGTGCTGTTAACTCATCGTGAGCTTTTTGGAGTTTCTCTGGATTTCTACCGTTCAAAGCAATCGAGGCGCCATAAGACCCGAGCAATAATGCCGTAGCCTTGCCAATTCCTTGACTCGATCCAGTAATACAAACAACCTTACCTTTAAAAAATTCCTTCATATTATAGATACTTCTCCGCTTTGAACCAATCTACAGCCTCCTGAATCGCATCTTCGATTGGCGTTTGTGGCATATCTAATTCTTTTACAGCTTTGGCATTGCTGTAATAATGAAACTCATTTGAAATCTTAGCAAGCGGATAACTAATCACCGGCTCTTTGCCAGTTAGTTTACCAATCCAACCGAGGATTCTACCATAAATCAAAACGGCGAATGCCGGTATCGAAATAGATGGCGGTTTCACATTGAACTGTGCAGCTATCTTACCAAACATTTCCTTGTATGTGAGGTTTACGCCACATGCGATATAACATTCACCCAACCGCCCTTTGGTTAGGGCGTTTACGATTGCACGTGCCACATCATTAACGTAGACAAAATTTCTTCCACCCGGCGAGTAACCTGGCACCTGGCCTTTAATTACCGAGATAATCATCTTCCCTGAACTGGGTTTTACATCGTATGGACCTATCATAAAGGTAGGATTCACAATGAGAGCCGGGAGGTTTGTGGTTCGCACTTCCTCCAGCAACAATTCCTGAGCTTTATACTTTGATGTTATATAATCCAGCTTATA
>CAJXLR010000409.1 GCA_913056425.1 uncultured Bacteroidota bacterium | reverse complement strand
GTTTCGTCAAACAATGCACGTAGTTGGGCTATAACAGACACTCTTTTTAATTTATGTGAGCTCTACACCGACTTAAGTCCAGTGATTAGTAAAGCGTTTTCAAGTGATTACATCCCGTTTGAACGGGAAGGTTACGTTATTACAGGTTTATACCAACATGCAAGAGATGTATATGGTCACTCATTATCTGATAGTCTGTCTAATATGGACTCCTTTGCCTTTGTGAATGGTGTTAGATTGAGTGTAGCGGCTACCGTGTATTTCGCTCAGGTTAACCGTTTTGTTGGCTTGCTTCCTGTGTCAAGTTGTGCGATTAAAATTTATCCCAATCCGGTTGAGTCAAGTCTTGTAGTTGAAGGAGTAGAAAACTACATGGTATTCGAAATCACCGATATGAGTGGGAGGGTAGTAAAATCCGGTTTTGTTGCAAACCATGTTGTTGATTGTTCAGACCTAAACCTTGGGACCTACTTTTTAGTTACAAGAAGTGGAACATATCGATTTGTCAAGCAGTAACTAGGTCAGTTCTCGCTGCTGTCGTCTTACAAGAAGCCATGCAATTGCAAGGATTACCAACCCAAATCCATATTGATTAAAGCTCAATAGGAGCAGAAAAATAAGGATAGCACTAAACGTAGTTAGCTTCATTTTCTTACTAAATCGAGGAGGAGTCTTTGGAGCGGTAAGTGAGTCTAAAAACATCTCATCACCTAATCGCAAAATAGATTTCATTTCTTCATCGTCGCATCCTTGATCCCGAAGCTCTTGTTTAATTTCTGATCTAGGAACTTCATTCTCAAGAGCGTCCTTTACATAATAGGTGAGCGCTGTTTTGTAGTCTTCGTCAAGAGACATTTAAAATGACCGATTATTCGATAGCGTAAATCTAGTTCATATCGTGCTGGGTTTCAACAAAGTTTAAGTGAGATAATCCTTTTGAAAACTCATTTAACCATTACTTGTTTTACCTAAAACACATTCCTTTGCAGGCTTCAATGCAATTACACTTCTACGGCGCAGCACAACAAGTAACCGGATCGATGTACTTACTCGATGTGGATGGATATCGCGTACTAATCGATTGTGGCTTAGACTATGAACCCGATGTGCCGAAAGAAGACAATGCAAAGTTTCCGTTCGACCCATCCGAGATTGACGTGGTACTGCTCACGCACGCTCACGTAGATCACAGTGGCAACCTTCCTACATTATTTGCGCGTGGATTTGAAGGTAATATCCTGTGTACCGAGCCAACGGCCCGCTTGGCTGATATCTTGTTAACAGACAGTGCGAACATCGAAGCTAAACGTGTCAACAAGAAGAGAAGCAAGAAGAAAAAGACTGTTCGGCTGTACGGGCATAAACAAGTGATGGATGTGATGGAATCCATAGTCACTGTTCCATTCTACGAACCATTTGAACTAAACAAAGAGATCAAAGTAGAGTTTATTGAAGCCGGCCATATATTGGGCGCTGCGAGTATTGTTCTATCTGTCGAGACAAAAAAAGGTGTTTTACGAATTGGATTCACTGGCGATTTGGGTAAATCTGATGCAAAAGTGATTATACCTCCCAAGCCCATGACCAACGTCGATTTCTTGGTAATGGAATCTACCTATGGATCTAGACTTCATCGAGAGCCAAGAACACCAGAGGAAGTACTGGAAGAACAAGTACGTAAAACCTGTATTGAACAGCCCGGACGATTGCTCATACCGGCATTTAGTGTGGGGAGGACTCAGGCCATTCTTTTTACCTTGAATAAGCTTTATCGGGAAGGTAAGCTGGGAAATATTCGCATTTTTACAGATAGTCCACTTGGCATAAATAGTGGGAACATTCACGAGGAATTCCCAAGTTATCTTAACCAAGAGTCGCAAGATTTTATTCAATCGTACGGGGATTTATTTAGGTTTCCGCAATTAGATGTTGTCGAAGATCGGGAAGATGAAGAAGAGATGGCAGCCCACTACCAACCGTGTGTAATTGTTTCATCTGCCGGCATGATGGAAGGAGGGAGGATACAACGGCATGTAGCCAATAATATCCAAAATCCGTTGTGTACCATTCTAATAGCCGGTTACTGTACACCTGGTACACTTGGAGCAAAGCTCCTTGAGGGGAAGAAGGTTGTGCGAGTGGGGAAGCACGATAGAAACGTTTATGCGCGAATCGATGTGACTGACGTGTTCAGCGCAC
>CAJXLR010000408.1 GCA_913056425.1 uncultured Bacteroidota bacterium | reverse complement strand
TCCACCGACTTTTTTGACTACAAAAGCAAATACCTTCCGGGAAGATCAAGAAAGGTTACCCCAATTAATATACCTGAGAGGCACATCCAGGAAATACGGGAGGCGTGTGGCAAGCTTTTCAAACACTTCCGTTTTAACGTTTATGCCCGAATCGATGGCTTTTTTACCGAAGATCGGCGCATACTTCTAAACGACCCCAATACCACATCGGGGATGATGCCTTCGTCTTTCTTTTTTCATCAAGCCGCTGAGATTGGTTTGAACCCGAGTCAGTTTCTCACATACCTAATTGAAACATCACTTAATCAACGTATTGAGAAGACACCACGTTTTGTGCGATACCGTAAAAAGTTACAATGGCTCACGGATTCCATATCAGCTAAGGCAAACCAACTCGAAACCAAAAAGCGCGTTGCGGTTGTAATGGGCGGTTATTCTACCGAACGACACATATCCGTAGAAAGTGGGCGAAACATTTTTGAAAAGCTCGCGTCATCCGGCAAATACAGTCCTGTTCCCGTTTTCTTAACAGGATCAACGGACAACCATAAGCTACATGTCCTGCCGATAAACGTAATGCTAAAGGACAACGCAGACGATATCCGCAACAAAGTAGAACATTACCATAGAGCTCCAATAATTGACACCATTATTGAGGAAACATCCGAAATTACGGGAAGGTATGCCGGGAATAATACCATTCTGGAACCTACTGAGATTAGCTATGATGAACTATCGATTATCTGCGACTTGGTCTTTATCGCTTTGCATGGCCGACCGGGAGAAGATGGAGCCATCCAACAACATTTGGAACGATTGGGTTTACCATACAATGGCAGTGGAGTTGCCAGTTCGCAGAAGACAATCGACAAGTTTGCGACGAACAACCTACTGCGAGAAAATGGATTTTTAGTGGCTGATAATCTTTTGGTTGAAGAAACAGAATGGGCTGTAAATCGCAGTCAAATAATCCAATCTGTGAACAACATGGGCTATCCGCTTATTGCGAAACCAAGCGATGAAGGGTGCAGTAGCGCTGTGTTAAAGCTGCGTTCGGAAGATGAGCTTGTCGCATATGCAGAGGCGACGTTTAGAAAAACCGATGTGATTGATGCTCCTCTGAGAGAAGTGTTGAAGGTGAGTGAAAAGGACGAGTTCCCTCAAAAGCCTTATTTCTTAATCGAGAAGTTTATCGATCGCAATAATGCCGAACATTTCCTCGAAATAACGGGAGGAATGATCACAAAGATGGAGAACGGACAGCGCGTTTACGAGGTGTTCGAACCGTCAGAGGCCTTGGCTGAAGGTGAGATTCTCTCGCTCGAAGAAAAGTTCTTGGCAGGTGAGGGACAGAACATCACTCCGGCGCGATTTGCATCGGAACCCAATGAGAATGCGCGGATATCAGCAGAGGTGCGAAGTGTCTTAAAACGAGTTGCCCAAACCTTAGATGTTGAAGGATACTGCCGCATCGATGCCTTTGTCCGTATTCTAAAAGACGGTAAAGTTGAGGTAGTCATTATTGAAATCAATTCATTACCCGGAATGACTCCTGCCACTTGCATCTATCATCAAGCGGCAATCAACGGGTATAAACCTTTTGAATTTATAGACGAAATATTGACCTTTGGCGAAGCCAGACTTAATCGGAAACCGGTATAATGAAACTTCTAAAAACGCTACTGTTTATCGGATTGCTTACTGTGGCATTGGTAGGTGGGACCTTAGTTTTTATCCACTACTACACTAAACACAGTGATGCTTTGGTTCAAGTGCCTTCAGTTGAGGAATTGCGAATCGATAAAGCGATTCGCGTGTTGGAAGATGGTGGATTTACCTATGAAATCTCAGATACGGTTTTTAGAGATGGTATAAAACTCAACTCCATTGTCGACCAAATTCCGGAAGCCGGATTTGAAGTTAAAAAGGGTCGAAAGGTATTCTTGGTGGTCAACGCCAGCGAGGTTCCGGATGTTGAAATGCCTGACTTGGCCGGGAAAGCGTCGTTTAGTCAAGCCCTAAGAATTCTCGAGAATAGAGGTTTAAAGCTTGGGAAGCGCATTGAGCTTCAGATGTCAGAGATTAAAGACCCCGACAGTGAACCGGTGATCGAACAGCGATATGCGGGTAAAGACGAGGAAATTCCCAAAGGAACCAAAATTAAACGCAACTCAACCGTTGATTTAGTGGTGGGTGTGATG
>CAJXLR010000407.1 GCA_913056425.1 uncultured Bacteroidota bacterium | reverse complement strand
ATATTTTTCCATTAAAGGTCGGTAGCAAAGATACTCAAACCAACGGCAACGATACGACATTGTCGCTTCAAGTATTTCTGAACCAACGGTTAGAAGGACATCGCGAGGAGGCATGCAGCCAAATTGGCTATCCGTATGAAAATCTGGAGTTGCCGCAGGTTTTGAAAAATCTATTGGAGTTGGCCAACTTCTGGCAGCTTCTTTTGAACATGAAAAAAATGAATTTTATGCCATATATTTTGAAAATGATACCCTTTCTGGATATTACGATTTAGAAGGAAGACCTATGAAAAAGTCCTTTTTAAAATCTCCTATAAAGTATGCCAGAATTTCTTCGAGATTTAATAGAAGCAGGTTTCACCCAATTCTCAAAAAAGTACGTCCTCATTTGGGTACAGATTATGCAGCACCGTATGGCACCCCTATTTATGCAATCGGAGCGGGAATCATTACAGAAGCTGGTTACACAAAAGGAAATGGAAATTACATAAAAATAAAACATAACAAAACCTACCAAACCCAGTATTTACATATGCAAAAATTTGCTGTCGGAATCAAAAAAGGGTTGTCGGTTCAACAAGGACAAGTTATAGGCTATGTAGGTTCAACTGGGCTCGCTACTGGACCACATGTATGCTTTAGATTTTGGAAAAATGGCGTACAGGTGGATCCATTTAAAGTGAAAGTCCCGCCCACCACTCCTATTGCTGATGTGCATATGGCTGAGTTCATGGAAACAGCAAGCTATTGGGAAAAAGAGTTGAACAGTATAGAGCAAACTCAGTCTTCAGAGCAAGAAACTGACAAGAAAGATTGAACATTCACCGGTTTTCCGCGATTTGAACCGGCAACAGCATTGGTAAGCTTCATTACAGCATAGGTCCAGTATCCGTCCCCTACTTTGTGATCGGTTTCGACAATTACTGCATCAATAATTGCATTGTCTTTGCCTACAATCACCTTGATTTTAGCACTCGCTGTATCAATAGACAGAAGCAACTCTTCGCGCAAGACCGAACATACAAATCGATTGACCGAGTCTATCCCCCCAACGAATGAAGGTGGTATATCACTCTCCTCGTAATATTTGTAGGAGTACTCATCGTATTCATCTTCGGGATTTACGTAATGAAAATTGATACTCAGAATAACCTGAGTTTGAGCACGCACTCCATTGTGCACTGCCGGGTTCCAATTTGGCATAAGCTTTATGAATCGCTCAACTGCCTCTTCAAGCCCAAGATTACTATATGGCGTAATGAATGTATCTAATGTTGCTTTGCCAGTGCTATCGATATCAACCAAGACTTTTACCGTTCTATTGACTTGGGTGTCGACTGCTGTTTCCGGAAATACTAAGTTTTCTTGTAAGAATTGATTGTAGGCTTCGTCACCTCCCGGAAATGATGCTGATATATCTCGTTGCCCGTATGCACAGGTGCCGGATAGGATAAAAAATAGCCATACAAGTCTGGTCATTTTTTTAGGGTGATTCGGAATGTGGTCTTCACTCCAGGATTGGATTCTTTGACATGGATGGTTCCGTTGTGGTAGTTTTCAACGATTCGTTTAACTAAGGACAGACCTAAACCCCAACCTCGTTTTTTGGTGGTAAATCCGGGTTCAAAAATTGTTTTGAACCTACCAGACGGTATTCCTTTACCCGTATCCGATACTTCAAGAAATACGTTTCGATCTGTTTCAGATATTTCATACCTCATAGCCCCTTCCCCACTCATGGCATCCGCTGCATTCTTTGTCAAGTTTTCGAGAACCCATGCAAATAGCGGAACATTAAGGTGAACAGTTGAATCAACCGTTTGGTCCACAACATCGAATGATATTTTGCTGGATAAACGTTTAGACAGGTAGCCTACCGTTTCATCAACCACTTCCGTAAGCTTAACCGGACTAAGAACCGGTTCAGATCCAATCTTGCTAAAACGCTCCGTAATGAGCTCAAGTCGCTTAATATCGTTTTGAATTTCTTGTCGAACCTCCTCGTTCATTTGACCATCTTGTGCTTCGATAACATCCATCCAAGCCATGAGTGATGAGATGGGTGTTCCTAACTGATGTGCCGTTTCCTTACTCATACCAACCCAGACTTGGTTTTGCTCCGAACGCTTGGAGTAACTGAAGGCGTAGTAGCTCACCAAAAGGAATACAGCAATGATTACTAGCTGTACGTATGGGTACAACTTGAGTT
>CAJXLR010000406.1 GCA_913056425.1 uncultured Bacteroidota bacterium | reverse complement strand
CGAGGAATGAAGGATTTAATCGAATGGCTCTTCCCCTGGTTTGAAAGATCGAATCTTGTTGCGTTCGCACATTGTTTCTGAACGCCGTGTTATACGTAAAACCAAGGTTCTTCAACACCTTGTTCTTGTTTCGATCGCCTTTTAAGTTCTTAAACGGCTGCAAGCGCTGAACATTTAAGGTGAACTGAGGCAACTCCATATCCAAATCGCCGGTTGCAAGATTCTGTACGATACGTGCGTTCGAAGTGAGAAACACCCTTTTTCGAGCAAAAGAAGTCGTGTACGCCACACTTGAGTTGGCCGTGGTGGCAATAATCTCATCAACGTTCGTCGACGCATAACGCTGCTGGTTCTGGGTTATGTAGCGCACATCAGCTGAGAAATTGCTGTTCGGGCGTGCTTTCGGATCTTGCTTATACAACCACTCCACACGAACGTTATCTACAACACTGAACTCAGGAGTCTCCTTCTCCCCTTCCAAAAAGCGATTGAATTTAAACAACAAATGGCCATTGTATTTATATCGTTTCTTGTAATTCGATTTGAGAGACAGTCCCCAACTTCCTCGTAAGTATATATCTCCTCCGATGAGCATATCAAGATTATCTCCAAGTGGAGTGTAGAAACCAAAATCTCTCAACCCATACCCCCAACGATCTTGTTGGTCAAAGCTGCCAATGATTAAGCCTCGAGATCGCTGTTGCTGAATCGGAAAAAAACCAAAAGGTATAACAATAGGGGTATTAATACCGGCTATTACAAGATTTGCCGGTCCGCTAATTACTTGCTTCTCCGGTATCACTTTAAACTTTGATGCTGATATCCAAAAATGTGGATGCTCCGCATTGCACGTCGTATACGTGGCTCCACGGATGTACATGTGATCTATGGAGTCTTTCAGAATTTTTTCTCCTCGAATGATTCCACCTTCTTCTGAGGTAACCACTCCTTTGGATATACCCTTCTTGGTTTTGAAATTGTACCACATCTCCTCGGCCTGAAATGGCTTACCCTCCGTAGTAAAGATTGGTTCACCAATCATCTTCCCACTACTGTCGGGCAGTCCGGACGCATGAATTTCATTAGTACTAAAATCCACCTCGATAAAATCTGCCTCCAACTTCATATCACCGTACTCGACTACGGCTTGTTTGTAGAGGTACATCTTTTTCTCTCGAATGGCGAACCACATGGTATCAAGCGCATCAAACTTCACTGTAGTGGTGAAGGCGTCTTTAGAAATGGGGATGGTTGTGGTTGCGGAATCTGCACGCACAGTAGTGTCCTGAGCCACCAATGTAGTATCTGTCTGGCCTGCTACTTGTGTAAAAAAACAGACAACAAAAAACATCATCGGTATAACTCGACGACCTAAAACCCACGTTCCTGCTGGCACCACTCTATTTTTGGTTCTACGCAAAATCTGGTGCAAAGCTAAGTATTGCCTAGATGCGATGGACACAATATTTTTTGTGGACAAAAAGTTAATAAGTGTACAAACGATCATTAAAATGATTATGGTTAAACGCATTGCATTATCGTTTTCTCTGCTCATAGTTATGGTCGGTGGAGTTTCACATCCGCTGAACCTCCAAAAATTCTCGTTAAATACGATTGTTATCGATGCAGGTCATGGAGGACATGACCCCGGTTGTATTTCATACGGGAAAGACATCTATGAAAAGGATATTTGTTTACGGATTGCCAAGAAACTTGGAAATCAAATTCAAGACAGCATGCCTGGTGTGAAAGTGGTTTATACGCGTACAACGGACAAATTCGTACCCCTTTGGCAGCGCGCTCAAATCGCGAATAACAATAACGCCGATTTATTCATCTCGGTACACTGCAACGCCCATCCCGAACAGAGCTTACACGGAACTGAGACCTATGTAATGGGGCTTCATAAAACACAAGGCAACTTGGAAGTAAGTAAGCGAGAGAACAGCGCAATCATGTTGGAAGAGAATTACGAAGAAAACAAGGAATATGGTGGGTTTGATCCCGAATCGGATGAAGCATATATAATCTTGAGTTTATACCAAAGTGCTTATCGAAACCAAAGTCTAAATCTGGCGTCTACCTTCCAGAAAACAGTTGAGGCCAAAAAGATTCGAAAAAATTTGGGTGTGAAGGAAGCCGGATTCCTCGTACTGTGGAAAACAGCCATGCCGGCAATTCTAGTTGAAACGGGATTTCTCACGAATCCAGATGAAAAGAAATAC
>CAJXLR010000405.1 GCA_913056425.1 uncultured Bacteroidota bacterium | reverse complement strand
GCGGAAATCAAGTTTCATATAATCGAATTATTGTAGAATAAGCCACGCGCAATTCTAACAAGAGCCTCCAATCATTAGATTGGGGGCTTTTATTTTTACTGAGATTCTGAAGTCCGAGATGATCGGCAAACTCCAACCTCTATCATTTACTGGGTTGAACCCGCCCCATTCGAAAAATACATCAATCATGAGATAGTTCGAAAAACCAACCTCCGAAAGCTCAGAATAAATCTCCAGCCTCAGATTACAGCTGTGGGATATCAAGTCGGTCAAAGGTCTTCACCTTTTCTATGAAGTGACTTGCAACAATAGATCTGTCGTAAACACCATTCAATGCACGTAAGCGCTGTTGCTTTGGAACATCTTTACGCTTACGCCACCAGTGGGGCAACTTCAGAAAAAACGACCAATGTGCCTTGACGATTGCGGCCGTAAAACCAGCCTTTCCATCCAGAAGAAACTTTGCTCCGGCAACACCATCAAGGACAAGTCGGATTAAAAAGACTTTAATCCATTCACTCGCGACCATATTCTTGGTTATCAAGGCCAGATTATTCCGGAAATTCAGGAAGGTTTTCCGAGCACTTTGAGCATCCAATGTCCCTCCACCCATATGGTAGACGGTAGATTCCGGGCAAACCCAAATTTCGTAGCCTGCATTTTGCACTCTCCAGCACAAATCAATTTCCTCCATGTGTGCGAAAAAATCGCCATCTAAACCACCCACAGTTTTGAAGAGCTCCGGGCGAATCATCAACGCAGCGCCGGAGGCCCAAAATGTTTTGACAGCATCATTGTATTGTGCTTCATCTTTCTCCAAGTGATTGAAGATGCGCCCGCGACAAAACGGGTAGGCATACTTGTCTATCCATCCACCGGACGCTCCAGCATATTCAAAGTACTCTCGTTGATTGTAGTCCTTAATTTTAGGCTGTGCCGCACCAATTTTTGGATTGGACTCTAGAAGTTCTACCATTGGAGTAACCCACTTAGGATCTACTTCTACGTCACTGTTTAACAGCACCCAATAGTCTGTATCCAATTGGGCAAGTGCTTTATTGTATCCCTCCGCAAAGCCATGATTTGACTCAAACGCAATGAGCTTAACTTCGGGGAATTTCGCTCGAATCATTTCTTCACTGCCATCAGTAGAACCATTATCTGCAACAACAACCTCAAAGTTTGGGTAATCGGTTTTGAGCGCAAATGGAACCAATTTCTCGAGCAAGTTTCGAGTATTAAAATTGAGAATAACTACAGATACACTGGGTTGATTCATGGTAGACAAAAGTAATTCGTTTACTATTCTTGATTGTGCGGACTATGTCCTTATTTTGCCCGAAACGTTTACAGCATGAACTTGGTAATAAAAAACCTTCCTGAAACCGTAAATGCGTACTACCTCGAAATTCTGTTCAACAAGTACGGCGAAATTGAATATTCAAAAGTGGTGTACGACCGTGTAACCGGTGAGCACAAGGGTATTGGTTTTGTTGAAATGCCTAAAGAGGCTGAAGCTCTCAAAGCCATGGAAGAACTGAATGGTAAAGAGATTAACGGCAATGTTATCGAGGTAGAAAAAGCCCGTCCACGCCGTGTAAACATCTGGTCCTAGATTGTTCTATCTCAGCTCAAGCAATACAACATTCTCAACGTGGTGGGTGTGTGGGAACATGTCAACCGGTTGAACCGCCGTAACCTTGTAAGCCTCATCGAGTAATGCCAAATCTCTGGCTTGAGTAGCCGGATTACAACTTACATAAACCACTTTCGGAGAACGAAGTTTAAGTATTTGCGCTACCACGTCGGCATGCATACCAGCTCGAGGCGGGTCGGTGACAATAATATCCGGATTGGCGTGCGTTGATATGAACTCGTCGTTAAAAACATCCTTCATATCTCCTACTACAAACGAGCAGTTATCGATGTTATTCGCATCTGCATTTTCCTTCGCATCTTCTATTGCTTGAGGAACACTCTCAACGCCAATTACTTTTCCCGCTTTTTGGGCTAAGTAAAGTGAAATGGTTCCTGTACCACAATAAAGGTCGTATACCGTTTCTCCGCCGTTCAGTTGTGCGAATTCTAAGGCCACGTCGTACAACGTTTCCGCTTGCTTTGGATTGGTTTGGAAAAAAGACTTCGGGCGGATTTTGAACTTAATATCCCCTAAGCTTTCTTCCAGGTAGTCTTGACCATAAAACGTTCGGATGTCCAAGTCGTAG
>CAJXLR010000404.1 GCA_913056425.1 uncultured Bacteroidota bacterium | reverse complement strand
CAAGTTCCACGTTTATAAACTTGATTCAATTTCTAACTCGAAAGTCAGCTTGGGTTCTAACGCGGCATTTGCTTTGTCGCTGTGTCAATGTGTCAATTTGACACAGCTGAAACTGTGTCAATTTTCAACTCAAGTTCCACGTATATAAACGTAATTCAATTTCTAAATCCGCATCATCGGCAAGATTTGCAATAACTAAATCTGGATTTAAAACGTCGTATTCACTAGTGGCCGCATCGATGTCTCCTGCTGTTAGTACACCTGCGCCGCTTTTGGAGAGATGGATAACGCCCGAACTTTGTTCAACCTGCTTGAAGCGTACTTGCTTGAAGTTAAGAATGATTTCGTACACGTCTTCTTTAACGCCTTTAATGCTTGAATACTCATGATCTACGCCATTAATTTTAATGGCTGTAATCGCAGTACCTGGCAATGAAGATAGGAGAACTCGTCGAAACGAATTTCCAATAGTCACTCCAAAACCTCTTTCCATAGGCTGCAGAACAAAAGTTCCAAAACTTTGTTCATCATTTACCACGTCCAGTCTGACTTGCATTTGAATGCTATAATTACTCATTATACTTAGGTATGCAATTAAAATTACTTAGAGTAGAGCTCGATGATGAGCTGTACATTGATATTCTCAGGAATTTCTTCCATAGTTGGCTCATATAAGAACTTACCTGTTCGTTCTTTGGGCTCAATTTCCAACCACTTATACTTAGTTCTTGGTGCATTAGCAATTGAATCGGCCACAACCTCAATATTCTTTGACTTAGGTCTAACTGTGATTACATCACCAGTTTTAACTCGGTAAGAAGGAATATTTACCGTGATTCCATTTACTACAATGTGTTTGTGTGAAACCAACTGACGAGCTTGTCTTCTGGTTCGTGCAAATCCCAAACGGAATACAGTGTTGTCTAGACGAGACTCCAAGAATTGTAGTAGGTTTTCACCCGTTACACCTTCTTTAGCAGAAGCTTCTTCATATAGATTGCGGAATTGCTTCTCAAGTAAACCATAGGTGTATTTTGCTTTTTGCTTTTCTTCTAGCTGAACAGCGTATTCAGATTTTCTTTGAAATCTAGATCTACCGTGCTGACCAGGACCGTAAGGTTTTCTTTCAAGTGCTTTGCTCGCTCCAAAGATGGGTTCTTTAAATCGACGAGCTTTCTTCTGTTTTGGGCCTCTATATCTTGCCATTATTCAATAGTATTTACTTGTTAAACTCTTCTGCGTTTGGGTGGACGACATCCATTGTGAGGAATAGGAGTCTTGTCGATAATCGAATTGATCTCCAAGCCCATATTAGACATGGCACGCACAGCAGATTCACGTCCAGAACCAGGTCCTTTCACGAATACATCTACTTTACGCAATCCCATTTCATGCGCAGCTTTTGCTGCTGTTTCGGCACTGAGTTGTGCAGCATATGGAGTATTTTTACGAGATCCTTTGAAACCTTCCTTACCGGCACTAGACCATGATAACACATTACCATTGCTATCAGTAATTGTTACAAGAACGTTGTTGAAGGTAGCTTTTACAAAAGCCATCCCATTAGGATCACTTACCTGCTTTTTCTTTTTACGCTTAGCAGCAGCTGATGTCGTTTGTTTTTTTGCCATTTGAATGCTTCTATTAGCTTATTGAATTATTTCTTTTTACCCGCAACAGTGCGTTTTTTACCTTTTCGGGTTCTAGCGTTGGTCTGTGTTCTTTGGCCACGCACCGGTAGACCTTTACGGTGACGAACACCGCGATACGATCCGATTTCAATAAGTCGTCGGATATTACCATTAATCGCACTGCGCAACGCACCTTCCACTTTAATCTCAGTGTCTAGCAAATTACGAATAGCGCTAACCTGATCATCGGTCCAGTCCTGTACTTTCGTATTTGGATCAATGTCCAATTGTTCTAGAATTTTTGCCGATGTAGTACGGCCAATTCCGAAAATATAGGTTAAGCCGATAAGGCCTCTTTTTTGTTTGGGTAAGTCAACTCCTGCAATACGTGCCATATATACTTTATATAGAATTATCCTTGTCGTTGTTTATGACGAGGGTTTTTCTTGTTAATTACATACAAACGACCTTTTCTTCTTACGATTTTGTCGTCTGCACTGCGCTTTTTTACGGATGATCTGGTTTTCATAGTGAAAATCGATTATTTGTGACGATACGTTATTCTACCTTTACTCAAATCATAGGGAGACATTTCT
>CAJXLR010000403.1 GCA_913056425.1 uncultured Bacteroidota bacterium | reverse complement strand
GTCAATAAGAATAAAGCCCGTTCTGATACTGGCCGCCATGACCACACCAGATAAATTAATGCTGCCAATGGCCGTGCGGGCCATTCCCAGTAAGGGGCTGGTCTGACTGGCAGGGCGGGGGTGTAATGCCAGCCTGAAGCTTTGGTGGGTTCGCTCATCAACGTGCTCCTTTGCTGATGTAGGATCTGCATCCACCAACAAAACATTGTATTCTAGAATCGCTAAACTGTACGCCAGGTTAATCGCTGTGGTGGTTTTACCTACTCCACCTTTTTGGTTTGCTACGCAAATAGTTTTTGTCATCGTCGCTTCTTAAATTTCCAATTCTTCTCCCGGATTTGGTAGGAATAATTCAATCCCGGCATCTTCAAATAGTTTTTCGGTTTGTTCATGGTCAATTTCAATAAACCCAAACGTGTCAAAGTGTATTCCAACCACTCTGTCCGTGCCACACATTTGAGCTGCTTTTAGCGCATCGTCCGGCCCCATCGTAAAATTGTCGCCTACGGGTAGCAATGCTCCAGTCAAGTCGAACTCTTCATTGATGAGCTTCATGTCATAGGTAAGTGCTGTATCACCGGCAAAATAGATACAATCGTTCTGTCCCTCAATAATAAATCCTGCTGGATTTCCAGCGTATGAACCATCGGGGAAAGAACTTGAATGAACTGCGTTCACCATTTTAAAACGAATACCATTAGAAACATAGTTTCCTCCAATATTCATAGGGCGTACATTGCTATGACCTTGGTTCTCCAACCAAGTTGTTATCTCAAAACATGAAATCACCTCCGCATCAGTAGCTTTGGCCAATTCAACTAAGTCGCCAACATGATCACCATGTCCATGAGAAACCAGAATTATATCTGCTTCAACATCCGATACGTTAACATCGGCTGCCTTAGGGTTTTCGGAGATAAATGGATCCGTTACAATCCGTACTCCATCTATTTCCAGTTGAAGCGTTGAATGTCCCAAATACCATATTTTTGCCATGCTTTCTACTACTAGTGTGGCTCAAAACTAATGTTAAATCGATAGGATAAATGAACAGGATATTTGTACTTATTCACATCACATTTGTGTTGATATCCTGCAATGTGTCTACTAAAAATGAAGACCTTTCCGTATTCCGGTATAATTCTGAAAGTGGTATAACATCGCTTGACCCTGCATTCGCAACTTCACAGGATAACATATGGGCTGTAAATCAACTTTTTAACGGTTTGGTCCAGCTCGATACCAATCTTCAGATTCAGCCGTGTATTGCCAAATCTTGGGAAATCACTGATTCGGGAAAGATATACACATTTCACCTTCGAAACGATGTTTACTTTCATTCGGATAAATCGCTTAGTGAAACACAACGACGAGTAACCGCACACGACTTTAAATACAGCTTCAATCGAATTATTGATCCCATTGCTGCTTCGCCGGGAGCATGGATATTTAATGGCAAAGTGGTAGACAATGGTTTTGCCGTAATTAACGATAGTACATTCCAAATCACATTGAACGAAGCCTTCGCTCCTTTCTTAGGCATTCTCTCTATGCCTTATTGCATGGTGGTACCTCAAGAAGCTGTTGAGTATTATGGAAAGGGTTTTGCCAGAAAGCCAATTGGAACAGGCCCATTTCAATTCTTTGTCTGGGAACAGGATGTAAGCCTTGTGATGCATAAAAATCCGAACTACTTTGAGCAAATAAACGGTGAAAGCCTCCCCCATCTCGATGCCGTTCAAATCAACTTTCTGGGGAACAAACAGATGGCGTTGCTTCAAACCCTGAAAGGAAAGCTGGACATGTTTAGCGGTATTACAAGTACATCCAAAGACGTTGTTCTAGACAAAACCGGAGACATTCAACCAAACTTAACAGAGAAATTGGTTTTGGAGAAAAAGCCGTTTTTAAATACAGAGTACCTCGCCATTCAAGTTGATCCTGAACTGGTTCAAAAGCCATTCGACAATACTTTATTCCGCCAAGCAATTAGTCTGGCCATCGATCGGAATAAAATGATTCGAAACCTCAGAAATGGTGTGGGAACGCCTGCTGCAGGAGGTTTCATACCTATTGGTCTCCCGGGGTATCACGAATCAGAATACAGCAAATTTGACGCCGAAGCTGCAAAACGCAAACTCTCAGAATCCGGTTACTTGAAGCATCCTCTTCCCATTACACTTACGACTACGAAGGATTATTTGGATTTATGTGTCTTTATTCAAAAATCG
>CAJXLR010000402.1 GCA_913056425.1 uncultured Bacteroidota bacterium | reverse complement strand
ACATGGTTTTTTACGTTGACTTTGACTATAACGATAACTATGACTTTGTTTCTAGGTAGATTTAATTATCAATTCTTGATGGTTCAGGGTTTCGCTTGAAGGCATAATACCCGCCGCCGCTCCATACTTCTTCAAACGCTTCAAGTTTACGAAGTTCAGGAGCTTTACGAGGTTGTGCAATCAGATACACTGGTTTGTCGATATTTCCGGTGAGGTAAAAATTCATTTCATCCGAATTATACTGCTTTCTTCCGGTCTCATCCAATTCAATCCTCGTGTTTACCCCAAGCTGGTTTAACGATTCCTGGCGTATTTCAACAAGCCTATCGTTTTCGTCTAAGGGTTCAATCTGCGTATAAAAATAATGCGCGTAACTCTTAAATCGATATACATCCACATAGCAGTCTTCATCCGAGATCGACTTGTAAAAATCGATTACCTCACCCTGGGTGTGACCTTCAACCTTGTTCAAATTAAACAGTCCAAAAACCGTGAGATATCCGGCAAGTCCAACCAATGCCCAACAAGTTATTAAACGATTATTTCCCCACAAACCCACAACAATTAGCGCGAGAATCGGCATTGAAAGACAACCAATAAGTACGTTTAAAATAGACCAGTTAACCCGAGCTCCAATGTTACATAGGGTGAAATCATCCTGGATTAAATGACCATATGTTTCTAAGAGTTCTACCCGCTTTAAACCAACAATCGGAAGAGCAACAAAAATCAGAACCCACAAGAAGGCAATCACGGCGACCAACCAAGGAAACTTCCGTTTACCTCGTTGCAATCGGTGATTAAGCACATCTGCTGCCAACAAGGTGAGTGGGAAGTAGCACATCGAGCTATAGTGAACTATTTTAGTGGTCACAATCGAGAAAAGGATCAGGACAACCCAGAATAGATATTTTGCCCATTGCGCTAGAGATCCATTATCGTATTGTATTCGGAAAGAACGAATAGCTAATATGGCGGCAGGGAAACAACCAATAAGAAGTACTAACGGGTGATAAAACCACGGCTTACCGTGCGATGCGACCGGGTTTCGGAACAAATCAACCTGGTAAGCCAAGAAATTAACTAAGAATCCTGATCCGTTACGAATCAACTCAGGTAAGAACCAAATACTTGCCACACTGAGCGAGACAAAGCCAAATAAGAAAAATTCATACCATTTGAACCAAAGCTTGAATCCGTTACGAATTACTACGACAACCAGAGTAAGTAAGACAATCACCCCCGCTACCGGGCCTTTCGTTAGCACTGCCAGGCCCAGAAAGACGCCACTTAAGATCCACTTATTCAGTGTGTTTAACTTATACGCCCGAAATAAATGGTAGAATGAAAGGAAGATTAAGAGATTGAACAAAGGATCGATTATTCCGGAATGGAAATAAAGATTTGGAGTGATCGAACCGAGATACAACAAGGCCCATAGTCGAGCGGTACTCCCACCTATTTCGGTCTTTCCAATTCGGTAAATGATTAACAGTGTTACGATACCTATGATGGCATTCGGCAATCGGGCTGCGAATTCATTGACACCAAATATGGACATCGACACGGCTTGCAACCAGAAAAACAGCGGTGGTTTCTCCCAAAACGGCTCATAATTCACCATCACCTTGGAGTAATCACCGGTTACAATCATTTCCCGCGCTGATTCCGCAAAGTTGATTTCATCCCAGTCGAACAAATGACTTGCTCCAAGCGTAGGGAGAAACAACAAAATACCTGCTATGATAAGGTAGTACAGGAAATGCTTCGTTTGAATCATGATCCAAAGAGCTTTTTATCCAAAACAGGGTGAGTCTTAGAACTCTTGTGAATGAAACGGTAGTAAACTGTGGTTGCAATAGCCACGCCAAGCGTTGAGCCTGCAACAACATCCGAGACAAAATGCTGAACCAGAAATATTCTTGAAAATCCAACCATGAATGCACACGTGAAGAAAAACAGTTTAAATACTCGCTTATCAGCACATAACGCAACAAAAAAGAAATAGGCGTATCCTGCAGTCGTATGCCCCGAGGGGAAACTGTGTTTCCGGTTAAGCGAAATTGTTGGTCGGTTCAGCACGTCTATGTTAAGGCTCTCAAAGTAGACTATAGGTCGGATTGCATCCGGATACACCACCTGCTTGAAGAAGTAAACCAAAACTAAGGTAGTGAGACCAACCATCAGAAAGCCAAGTTGATAACGAACGGGCTTGAATATCACTAAGTACAAC
>CAJXLR010000401.1 GCA_913056425.1 uncultured Bacteroidota bacterium | reverse complement strand
GATCCCTGGTTTAATGTTTTTTATATCTTCTCTGGAGAGTATTTGCTGAACAACGTGCACACAAAAGGGGCAGAAATTTAGATGTTCCTCTATTTCCCGGGCTTTCTTTCCAGATACATTTTTATTGACATATTCTTGTAATAAGTCAGATTCCGGACATTGACTGGAATCTCGAGGTATTAAATCATTAAAGTACTTTTGGTATTGTTCCAAATTATTCGAAACTTCAAAGAGCGGTGGTCTGTTCTCCCGGTTGTGGCTATTGGTGTTGTTGTTTTGGTATTTTTTTCAAGGTATACACATAATTACGAAACGTATGGTCACCCCTTAACCACAAACTTGAACAAACCGGCTCCGCCTCCCCTCTTTGACGATGGTGCGGAGTTTTGGATGCGACCCGGTATCACCTCGATTGCGACAGGCTATTTCACCTTCCCACTAAGGAGTATGCTCAAGCAACCTTACAATATAAATTCTGGAGAAAACTACCCTAAGCATCGTACATCATTCTGGGCTCAGATGTATGGATCGTTTTATCACATACAGTTTTTAAACCATCCATGGAGGTGGAGGTGCAAACACCCTGACATGATGAATCTCGCTCGGATTATTTTCATTGTTGCGCTTGTACCAACATTACTATTTTTAATTGCCCTATTTGTTGATGTTCGATCATACTTCAAACTACTCGTTACAGGAAACCTAGACCGAATTCTTGTGAAAAGTCTACTACTCGGCTTATTTGGTGCCTATCTATTTTTTGCTTTGAAGTACAGTCACGACTACCGAGATTTTGGCTGTATCAAGTCGATATTTGTTCTACCCGCGATGATTCCGATCAGTACCATTTTTGCAACTGGAATGAACACTCTGAGAGTTAATGCCAAGCTCAGAACATATATCATATTCACAATATTGTTGGTAACGGTTTTGTGCATAGCAAGTGATGCATTTCTTTTATCCCAGCTGACGGAGCTACATTTGAAACGTTGATGTCTAAATACAATCACATATTCTTCGATTTGGATCATACCCTTTGGGATTTCAAGACAAACAGTCGAAAAATGCTTGAAACCTTGTTCCATGAATTTGATTTAGCTCGTCATGGGGTAGAAAATCATCTTCAATTCATCACCAAGTACGAAGAAATAAACGAAGCCTTTTGGGCTGATTATCGAAAAGGTACCGTCGATAAGAAAACCTTGCGGAACGAACGTTTTCCGCGCACGTTAGCAACATGGGAAATTGGTGATCGCGAGTTGGCGCATGCGCTGAACGAGGAGTACTTAAAACGCAGTCCTCAGCAATCAACGTTATTCCCGAATGCTCTAGAAACACTCGATTATTTGATGAACAAATACGATGTGCATTTGATTACAAATGGGTTTAAAGAAGTACAAGCCACCAAGCTAAGGTCGTCAAAATTGGATGGTTATTTTAAAACTATCACAACATCAGAAGACGTTGGTGTGCTGAAACCACACCCTAAAGTTTTTCATACTGCTTTGAATGATGCAAACGCCGAGACCCACGATAGCATCTATGTTGGTGACCACTTTGAGTCTGACGTATTGGGAAGCAAGAACGTAGGGATGGATCAAGTCTTCTTTAATCCGGAGGGCGACATATATCCTCCCGAGGCTACATACGAGATTAAAGATTTAAAGGAGTTGCAGGATTTATTCTGAAGTGGCGTCGACAGCTTTTCGCACACTTCCGTGTTTTAACAAAGCTTGTTTTGCTTCTTCGTAGGCCAAGGAAGTTTTCTCCATTATCATTCGGGTTCCACGATCTACGAGTTTAGCATTGCTCAACTGCATGTCCACCATCTTATTACCTTGTACATGACCAAGCTTAATCATAACCGAGGTGGTTATCATATTTAGAATCAGTTTTTGAGCTGTTCCGGATTTCATGCGAGTACTTCCGGTGACAACTTCAGGACCAACCGGACAATCCACTGGAAAGTTGGCAACCGCACCTATCATGCTATTCTCGTTGCAAGCTATAGATCCCGTTGCAATCGCATTTGCCTTGCAAGATTCCAGACCACCCAAAACATACGGCGTTGTCCCGCTCGCGGAGATTCCGACTACAATGTCTCGAGTTGATATGTTATGTTCCTTCAAATCTACCCATGCTTGCTCACGGTCGTCTTCGGCATGTTCAACAGCCTTTCGAATGGCCGTATCACCCCCGGCAATGATTCCAATTACCACACCGTGCTCCACACC
>CAJXLR010000400.1 GCA_913056425.1 uncultured Bacteroidota bacterium | reverse complement strand
CAACTGTTGAATTAAATGCCGAAGATTCAGGTATATTGAAAATCGTAGTTGCCGAAGGTGAGGATGTAGCTATTGGGACTGTGGTTGCTACTATCGACACGAGCGCTGAACGTCCTGAAGGTATGGACACACCAACCGAGGAGGCTAAAGCTGAACCTGCCAAACAGGAGGTTAAAGAAGAGAAAAAATCTGCTCCTGCTGAGGCCAAGAAATCTCCGAGCTATGCCGAAGGAAGTCCTTCACCGGCTGCTCGAAAAATTTTGAATGAAAAAGGTATATGGCCTGCAGGCTTAAAAGGCACTGGACGGGGAGGTCGAATAACCAAAGCCGATGCACTTGGCGCTCAGCCGAGCTCAGGTGGAGGATATGAAGTACGTAATGGTGGTCGAGACGAACACCGTGAGAAGATGTCCAACCTTCGAAAAGCTGTGTCTAAACGACTTGTAGCTGCCAAGAATGAAACAGCCATGCTCACCACGTTCAACGAGGTGAACATGAAACCGATTATGGATTTGCGCAAGAAATACAAAGAGCGCTTTAAGGAGACGCATGGTGTTGGACTCGGGTTCATGAGTTTCTTCACACGCGCAGTTGTTCTCGCTCTGGGTAAATATCCGGCAATCAATGCATACATCGATGAGAATGAGTTGGTATTCCACGACTACGTAGATATTTCTATCGCGGTATCGGGGCCAAAAGGTCTAATGGTACCTGTCATTCGCAATGCAGAGTCATTATCTATGGCAGAGATTGAGGGTGAAGTTATGCGATTGGCTGTTCGTGCACGAGATGGCAAGTTGAGTATTGATGAAATGACCGGAGGTACATTCACAATCTCGAATGGGGGAGTTTTCGGAAGTATGATGAGTACTCCAATCATAAACCCACCACAGAGCGCTATCCTTGGAATGCACAACATTATAGAACGACCGGTGGTAATAGATGGACAAATTGTAGCCAGACCGATGATGTACGTTGCGTTAAGCTACGATCACCGCATCATCGATGGACGAGAGTCTGTTGGATTTTTGGTAATGGTTAAAAACCTACTGGAAAACCCTGAACAATTGTTGGGTGGAGCTCCAGCGGCAGAAACGCTACTAGGCTTCTAAACGAACTAGATAATAAAAGAAAATGGAGGCGGGCGATGCTCGCCTTTTTTTATATCCCGAAAACTCGTGTGTCGATAAGATACTCTGGGGTAATCTTTACAACAACAGCGGAATCCTTAAGTTGTCGTTTGGTAGTATAAATCATACGACAAGTAAACTCTTCAGTTTTAATTAAATCGGTAAAATCTTCACCTTCCGGAATTACCTGAATCTCGAAATAGCGATACGGAGGAACACTGTCCGTTTTTGCAAGTAGCACTTCATCCATATCTTTCCCTTTCAGATAGATCTCCATGCTCTCCAAGAATCCGAGGTTTTCAGATTTATCCGACTTAAAAGGATCAACCTCTATGCTAAGTCCGGAGATAACCACAGACTCGATACTGCTCTCCGAAGAACTGTGATCTTTTACGGTGCCAATAAAGTCAATTATTAGCGTGTCCGACTTGGCTTCCATTTCGGAGCCGGGCTTAGTGTTACCGGAATCCAAGGTTACTCGGTTGGTGTAAGTTGTGTTGAATTGAGTTCGTCTATCAAAGTCACCACAACCGGATGATACGATAAGTGAAATCAAGCCAACGACAAAAAAGAAAGTGGTTCGTTTTATGGTTATCATGTTTGTGAAAAGCAGTCCAGTCCCAACAAATTTACGATTTTTAGAACACCGCTAATACGTCTTTGTTTGAATTTCGCTTTAATTGGACAGGTACACTGGCCACCAATGCGTTGTAAAATGCCTCAGATAGTTTCGCTTTTGCAAAGTTTCGGGTGTAAATCAAACTCACCTCTCTAACAGACTCTCCTCGCACGTCTCGCACGTTTTTACGGTCTTCCGGTCTAAGTGCTAAGCTTGCCCATTCCGGAATAACGGTTGCGCCTCCTTCCATGTTCACAATGCGTATGAGTGTCTCGATTGAGCCACTTTCATAGCTAAAAGAATTGGTTTGTCTACTGGACTCCCGCAACTCACAGAGGTTAACCGCTTGATCCCGGAAGCAGTTCCCTTCCGTTAAGAGCCAAAGCTTGTCTTCCAACAAGCGTTTACTATCCACCAACTCCTCATCGTATGCCGGGTGTTTCGGGTTTAAGTACAGACAAAATTTTTCGTAGAAAATTGGCTTTTCC
>CAJXLR010000399.1 GCA_913056425.1 uncultured Bacteroidota bacterium | reverse complement strand
GACTACAAGCACTACTTCCAAAATGGCGAACTAAAGGTCAAAGGACAATACCTCAACGGAATGAAAGATGGTGTCTGGACCTGGTATACAAAGAAAGCAACAAGAGATATGGAAGGATCCTTCAAAGAGGATCAGCAACATGGTGATTGGGTGTATTGGCATCCAACGGGTGAAATTGCATACTACGCTCATTTTGATATGGGTCTGAAGTCGGGGCAATGGACATACCTCTACAAAAATGGACAAAAGTTCAAAGAGGGAACATTCGAAAACGATAAGAAGAACGGAAATTGGAAAACGTGGTATGAAGACGGGACCTTGTTGATGGATGGAGATTATTTCGATGGCCTGGAAGAAGGTGAATGGAAGAATTACTGGGAAAACGGTGAGTTAAAGAACCAATCCTCATTCAAAGGAGGATTACTCGCCGGAAAATGGTTTTCATACTATCCTGATGGGAAGCTCAAACTGGAAGGTGAGTATAAAGACAACATGAGAGTTGGCGAGTGGACGGAATATTTTGATAATGGCCGTCCAAAAGATGTAATGACCTACAAGCTCTTCAAGAAGAAAACCGCAATGGATTATGGAATTATGAAGGGTCATAAGCGCATGGAGAGCAAGTTGCACGGTAAAGCAGTTTCATATTCATCCAAGGACTTTCGCATGACGGAAGAGGGTAATTATTTTGAGGGAGAAAAAGATGGAGAGTGGATCGCCTATCACCCGGGTGGAAAGAACCCTGCGATAGTTTCCCAATACAAGAAGGGTAAACTTCACGGCAAGATGAAAACCTACAGCCGTCGCGGGAAGCTTTTACAGGAGTGTGACTACAAGGATGGCTTGAAGAACGGTAAATTCATCATCTACGACAAGCGTGGTCGTGTTGTGGCAGAAAAAGAGTTTAAAGACGGAATGCAAATCATCGAGGGGACAACCAACGGCTCCGGTTCATTTACTCCCGGACGTTAAGCCACCTCAAACAAGGCTTTTACATTCGATGTAAACAGTTTAACTGCTATTGCGAGTAGTATAATTCCGAATACCTTTTTAAGAATTGCTATTCCTCCTTCACCAAGCAGTTTCTCTATTCTTCGTGTTAGCCTCAATGTTATATACACAATAATGATATTGATCAATATGGCAAAAGCGATGTTGAGCTGAGCATATTCTGCACGTAAGGATACAATTGACGTCATTGTCCCCGCACCGGCAATGATCGGAAAAGCCAAAGGCACAACACTAGCCGTTTTTCCAGTCACCTCATCCTTGAACAATGTTACACCGAGGATCATTTCTAATGACATAGCGAAAAGGATGAAGGCACCGGCCACGGCGAAGGCCTCAACTTCAACACCAAATAGTTTGAGGATACTTTCTCCAACAATTAGAAAACTGACCATTATCACCAACGAAACAATACTTGCGCGAAGTGCATGAATCTCACCGGACTTTTCCTTCAGTTTTATAATAAGTGGTATAGAGCCAACGATATCTACTACCGCAAACAATACAGTACTTGCTTTGAAAATTTCGACCCAACTAAAATTTGTAAAAAACTTCCCCATTACTAATGTTTATTTAAAATAGTGTGTTCAACAACAATTGGAAAATAAGTGTGTTCAAGTAACCTGATCTTACCCTCCAAATCTTCGATCTTGTCAGTTGACTGTACTTGACAAAAGAACTGAGCGATCATAGCGCCCTCATCAAATCGTTCGTTCACAAAATGCACGCTTATACCCGATTCTTTTTCTTCGTTAGCTAGAACTGCTTCATGAACATTTCTTCCGTACATTCCTTTTCCTCCATATTTCGGTAAAAGAGAAGGGTGTAGATTAATGATCTTGCCTTCATAGGATTCGATCAATTTTGATGGGATTAACCTAAGATAACCCGCCAAAATGATCCAGTCGATCTTGTTTTCTTCCAATAGTCCTACAAGGAAATCACCATTGGAAACTACTTGATTAGAGTGATACCATGCTGTAACTCCAAGTTCAGCAGAACTCGACAATACCTTTGCATCTTTTTTGTTTGACAAGACAAATGCAACGTCAATAGTCGGGTGCTCCTCAAAATGATTGATTAACCGTACAGCATTACTTCCTGTACCTGAGGCAAATATGGCAATCCGTTGTTTATTCATCCGACAAAGTTATGAAGTATGTGTATATTAGTTGGTCTACCTAATTAAAATATTCCATGAAGTCTGAAGACCACGAGTTTGTTCCGTTTACAAGAGAGGC
>CAJXLR010000398.1 GCA_913056425.1 uncultured Bacteroidota bacterium | reverse complement strand
AAAACAGATTACACCCTAACAACTGAGGAATTGTTAATAGATAAAGCCCAGTTATTAACCTTGACGGTACCTGAGATGACGGTTCTTGTGGGCGGTATGCGTGCATTGGGTGCAAACTACGATGGTTCAAACCACGGTGTTTTTACGGATAAGGAAGGTGTGTTAACCAATGATTTCTTTGTCAACCTTCTCGATATGGACGTTAAATGGAAAGCCAACGATGAATACAATTCCACCTTTACCGCTACAAACCGTAAAACCGGTGAAGAGATGTGGACAGCAACGCGTGCAGATTTGATCTTTGGTTCCAATAGTGAATTAAGGGCAATCGCCGAAGTATATGCTCAAGCAGATTCCAAAGAGAAATTCGTAAAAGATTTCATTGCGGCATGGAGCAAAGTGATGAACCTTGATCGTTTTGATGTGAAGTACGCATCTAAATAATCTTGAGTTAACATTATATTAAGAAGAATAAAGCCGCGTTTCCAGCGGCTTTTTCTTTTATTTTTGGAGTGTGAAATCTCGACGTATAGAAATTAAATGGGCCCTGATTTTTACAGGTATGGGTCTATTATGGATGGCATTGGAACGTGCCTTTGGGTTACACGATAGTCATATCGATTTACACCCTTATCTGACCAATTTGATTGCGATTCCAGCAATTCTAGTTTACGTATTTTTTCTACGTGAGAAGCGGGATATATATTACAAAGGAGAGATAACGTATAAACAATCCTTCATCTCTGGGTTGATCATGACCTTATTCGTGACGATTCTTGTCCCATTGAATCAATGGATTACCTTGGATTATATCACACCTCATTTTTTTGAAAACGTAATCAAGTATTCGGTTGATAATGAATTAATGACATTAAAGGACGCTAAGGCGTATTTCAATTTTCAGAATTACCTGATTCAAAGTGTAGTTTTTGCTCCAGTAGTAGGTGTCATCACAACGGCCATAGTCTCTAGATTTATCAAGGCCAAGAAAAGCAATTAGTATGGATAGAAATCAGTCAATTCTACAAATGATCGATGCAATAAGTAGTGATTTGAAGAACGATGCTCAGAGTCATGTTTGTTTTATCTGCACGCACAATTCCCGCCGAAGTCAGTTTTCTCAAGCTTGGATGTCGGTGTTATCCCAGAAGTTAAACTTGCCTATTACGGTTTATTCAGCGGGTACTGAAAAAACAGCCTGTAATCAGCGTACGGTAGATTCGTTGATAAGAAATGGATTTAAATTGATTTCCAAAACAGATGATGTAAATAATCCAGCATTTCATTGTACTCATTTTGGTACAAATCCAAAGCATCTTCTGAAATCCAGCCACGCAGTTGGAAACTTAAAAAGAGCTCTCTGAAACAGCGGGTAGCCCTCTCAAGCGGGAAGATGAACAGCACTGTGGGGTCGAAACTCGCCATTCCTTGAGTAATGTCAGACGACAAACTTATGTGGCCTCGGATAGCTAACAACAGTTGCAGAATTTGACCTCGAGCTTTGGTTGCAAATTCAGCACGGATTTTGGCAGCCTGGGAAGTAACTGAAGAACTTCCGGGTTTCTGGCTCAAATCGCGTTCAGCCTTCGTCTGGCAGGCTTTATCCAAGTCAGTCCGCAGTTTCAGCCTCTTTAGGAAAGCTTCAGGTGGTAGGAGCTGTAACTGACTAACATCGAGAGTCAGCAAGTCAAACCACTTGGTACTGACGGGTACACTAGTCGGATGGGCGCAGCGAGATAGAAACCGATGGATAAGCTTGCACAGTTGTCCAAAAGTGTAAAAGCCAGTGTCCCGTCGTCGAGTCAGTCCTCGCTCGAAACTGGTATTGTCTGAAACGGAAATGAATGAATATATATAGAACAAAAGACGAGGACTCAAAAGTAGAAACAAGACTAACAATCCCTGACTAAACGCTGGAAGAGTTCCAATCTGACAGTGAAGAACTCATCATTGATTATGGTCCATTCAACAGGCTGAGGCTGGAAACAACATACTAAGTGAAGCTCCGGAAAAAAAGATCAAGGACAAAACCTGGCTAGAACATATATACCTTGTGACGAACGTCCTGCATGGTATGTTCGGGAGCTGTTGTCCGCAAATACTCCAAAACTGCCTTCCATTCTTCAACAAATCCTGGCAAACTTCGGGTAAATTTCTCATATCAAGACGACTCTGTGATACACACTGAAAGAAAGAGGAAAGATAAGGGACAGGATTAAGTAATTTCAAAACCTGCAGGCAAAGCAACAGTGAACCGA
>CAJXLR010000397.1 GCA_913056425.1 uncultured Bacteroidota bacterium | reverse complement strand
AAAAATGAAACGGAAATTGACAATTGCGACAATCGCTCCAATAACAATGGCCGCTACAGACCGCACAAGATGCCACCGGAGCTCCTCTAGGTGCTCCAGAAAAGTCATGCTTTTTTCGCTGCTATCTACATCGATCTGGTCGAGTGCCATTGTACATCAGGTTAACATACCTCCACAAACGTGCAGGGTCTGACCGGTTATGTAAGAAGACATATCAGAAGCAAGGAAAACACACGCATCAGCGACATCTTCCGGTTTACCTCCGCGCTTCAATGGAATTGCATCTACCCAACCTTTTACCACATTCTCATCCAACGCATCAGTCATCTCGGTTTCTATAAAACCCGGTGCAATTGCGTTACATCGTATGTTCCGACTTCCCAACTCTTTAGCCACAGACTTAGTAAATCCAATTATACCTGCCTTAGAAGCAGAATAGTTTGCCTGACCGGCGTTTCCATTTACTCCCACAACACTTGTCATGTTAATTATAGAACCGGATCGGTTTTTCAAGAACGTACGTAGACAAGCTTTTGTTAGGTTAAACACCGACTTCAAGTTCACTTCAATCACCTCATCCCATTGCTCCTCATTCATGCGCATGAGCAGGTTATCACGAGTTATTCCAGCATTATTAATCAAAACGTTTATCGTTCCGAAGTCTTCTAAAACTTGTTTTACGAGTTCTTCAGAATCTGCAAATACAGCAGCATTGCTCTTATATCCTTTCACCTTTACACCAAAGGTTGAAGTTATCTCGTCTTCAACTGCTTTTGCTTTCTCAACCGAATTCGCGAACGTAAATGCTATATCACCACCCTGAGCCGCAACTGCTCTGGCAATGCCAAGTCCAATTCCACGAGTTGCCCCGGTAATCAAAACCACTTTGTTGTCTAAGAGTGCCATAGGTAAACTTTTGGGCAAATTTATTTTAAATGCGATTGCATTCTCAATTGAGCGACTGAAATTTTCATTTATCTCAAGTCCTCATGAGAAACAATTGAACATAAAAAAAGTCCGGTCGCTATCGACCGGACTCATTTATTTAATTGATATGTTTAAATCTATCTGTCAGAGTCTCTCACCATGTCGAAGAAACCTTTAGAGAATGTACGAGTACTGATACCGGATTTAAGGTCGGCTGTGAACGTTCCTTTAATTTTCTCTCCTAGTTCTCCTTACTCGGTTACAGTTACAGCGCAAGGAGTCGTGTTATCACTTGAAGACTCAACGCGTTTTGCTCCTTCACCTGTAGCAATCTCAAATGAGAAATCCGTAGAGTTTTCAGTATACAAACCGGTTGTCTTTCCGCCAAATACAAGCTCTATCTCCGCTTTTGACGTAATACTTGCTCCGCTTTCTCCTCTGGTTGAGTAACCTACAGCTACGATTTCTGTTTGATCTAAATCTTTTCTGTATGATGCGCTAGATTGGTTGTCATCCAATACCAACTGATAGTTCTGGAAGCTTACTGTGAATCCAATACGTGGAGTATCGATCTCAGTAGTTGTTGTATCTGCTGGTGGAGTTGGTGGTACTTCATCATCGCTACAACCTACTTGTGCAATAAATAAAGGACTTAACAATAGGGCAATTAGTACGTATTTAAGTTTTTCCATTCGTAATTCTTTTGTTCTACAATTATAGCAGAAGCCACCGACTAAAAATGCAGCTTCACGTAAATTTTTATTTGTTCAGAAAATCGTTTGCTGCGCTGACAGTCAACACCTCACGCAAGTTAGGGCTTTGATAAATGGTCATTTCGGACCCACCTTCAAACCGGTATCCGTCTTGATTGGCAGTGACCCAGGTACCTTCTGGTAAGCATATCACCGATGTATCATTAATGGCTATATACTCTTCAATTCTGGCTCTCCGCGACTCCCCGCCATGATTTGGGATAACCGCTTCACTGTAATGCGGGTTGATTTGAAACGGGAAAAGACTAAGCGCATTGAACGACTGCGGTTCAACGATGGGCATATCGTTTGTTGTGCAGATTGAAGGACCAGCCACATTGGAACCCGCACTCCAGCCTATGTAAGGACAACCGCTCTTCACTTTCTCTTGGATTACATCAATCAAATCGTTGTCGTACAGTTGCTGCAACAACCTAAATGTGTTACCACCACCTACAGCAATTGATTTCGCCTTTTTTACAGCTTCAACTGGATTGTTGAACGAGGCTATCGACTTCACGTATATCCCAAATGGATTGAGTGCATCATTCACTTTTTGTGTGTAGTCTTCATAGTTGACCGTGACACCGGCAT
>CAJXLR010000396.1 GCA_913056425.1 uncultured Bacteroidota bacterium | reverse complement strand
CTCCATGTCTCTGGACGATCTCATCAAACTTGTCCAGCCATTCCACAAAGGTTGGAAATTTTTCATCACCAGCGGCATAAATCAACCGATAAGCGTTCACGATTTGGTTGTACCAACTATACAACCACTCATGCAGTCTTCGATACGTTGAAACAATTTTGATCTTTTTATATGGTAACAGAAAGTGATGCAATCGACTAAAATCCATCCCCACTATATCAAAGTCTTCCGCAACAACGAGAATATTTTGTGATTTATTATATGCATCGAGTACAAATTTGGGGAATGCGTCTTGCATCGGAGCACACATACCTCTATTCATTTGTCCTCCTCCTTTCTTATATTTCTCTACAGAGCAGTAAGCTAGGTTGAGGCCTGTACCGGCACCATCGTAAACACCTGGTAACTCTTCTATAGTAGGTATTCGAAGATTGTCTTGTAGAAAGATGGTATTATTTGATTTGGCCAATTCATAAATGAATGATTGCAGTGCTGTCGTCCCTGTTTTGTGTGGACCAACATGAAGAATGATACTCGGTTCATTTTCCTCAGAGTAGACTTTATGATGAATTGTTGGTACTGTACAATTGGAATCTTTCATCAAACTTTCTCTGGCTTCTGTTTCATTGGCACCATACTTTGTCACGAGATATTCAAGACGTTCCCCACATCGTGTTGTTCCCTTGTGCCAAACACAGCTGTCACAAAACTGCCCCGGTTCATACTGAGTTGTGCTTAACTTCGTCTCGTTGGATGATCGTAGAGCGACCGAATTGTGGATTTCAATGGTATGAGGTGCCAGTGCATCTCTTCCATCTGGCTTATAATGGGATGTGTCGCTGTAAAATTGCATCTTTGATGGCATATCTACTCCATACTCTCTAGTGATCAGTAGGACGTTAATGATGATGTAAATGATAAACATGACAATCCAAATCACCTTGCTGATAGTACCTTTTCTCCTTCGAGGACATAATATACTACCCTGGTAGTTCAGAGGAGCACCCGACGAAATCCTTGCACGAACTTGGAGGGCGTCCTCAACAGCGGCACGTCTCATTGAGTAGAGTTCTGATTTGGTGTACCAGAGCTCATGACGAGCGATATAGTTCTTTTCGGAATCTTGGTGGGGTTTGAAGATGTGAAACTGGGTTGTGTCGGCATCGGCAAATTGTAGAGCTCGGCGGCTGTCGCTGTCGCGGCGGCGAGGGAAGTTTACGATGAGATCGGTCATGGTTGTTATGGGATAAGTACTTAGTGTGCAGATAACTCAGTTGTTTTAAAGAGCTTAGCTTGGCGCAAGACCAAAAATGCATGCAGGTTCGAGCGGTACTCAACTTGTCTCTTGCGGTTCCACAGGGTCTTTTTGGCCTCAGAGCAGTCTTCTCACGTCATCAGCAATAGTCTTCTCTCGTCGGCCGGTCATCAAAAAAATGGTAGTAGAGGCTCTTCCTAATACAGCTCACTGAAAATGGTCTACCACTCTCTTTCACCTTGCCATCATGGAACATTCTTTGTACCATATGATACAGTTACAACAATATCTATGAGTTTCTACGTAGGTAGGAATTCGTAGAGGAAGATCAAAATGTGCACTGACACGCCCTCACTATTCAAGTATAGCCGTCCAGGAAGAAGAAGAAGAGCAAAGCCAAGGGGAGGAAGCCGACAGTGGATAAAGGCGGTGCCAGCAAAGCGGCTGTTGAGCAGTAGAAGAAGGGGGCTCTCAATTCCGAGATGCAGCGGCTCCGGATTGGTGAACAAAAAGGCGATGAAGACGACGCCGACGCATTGTTGGAGGAAGCTATTAAATTAGCGGCGATTGAAGAGCAGGAAATGAAAGAAAGGGGAAAAGAAAATTGTACACACGGTTACAACCCATCGTCGACACTCCAGGCACGTTTTTGTGAAGATTTCATGAAAGCATTTATGGAGTCATATCATAAGTATCATTCCGCAAGAACACTTCGTGGTCGTGGGGGTGATGTTGATGCTCGGTTGCTCTGCGCCGGTGCTGCTTGCTTTACTGCTTTTGATAGTACTACAAACGTATTTACAAACAAACGTAATGAAAGTGAGTGCATCAATCTATTCTGCTTAGCAGAGGGTACAAAAAATATTCTTGATGGAAAGAGCGATGATGCTCGCCTCTGCGCAGCATTAGCCATGTACATCAAGATTACTGATGATTTCTCGCCAGATTTTCAGAAATTGATTGAGTTACTAGAAGGAGATGAGCACACACTCGTTCAATTCTTTAGAAAGCAAATTCCTT
>CAJXLR010000395.1 GCA_913056425.1 uncultured Bacteroidota bacterium | reverse complement strand
CGAGAAACTGCCAGATTAGCGGTATGCCCCGCAAATGGCCGAAACCTATTGCTATTGGAGCGATCGCAACACAAGCGATAAGTCCAAAACTGACTAGCCATTTGTTTCGAATGGGATCTTTATACAAGCCATAGAATAGTATGGCGAATAGGAGGTGGGCAAAAGCCATCCAATCCGTACCGTACCAAATAAAATCGAATGACTTGTCGATTTGAATTACACCGTTGAGGACGTAGTTCAGCCAAGCTGTTTGATTTATCCATTTAGGAAGTGGAGAGTGAGTTACAATTAAGTCTACTCCCCATGGAATAAAAAATGCTGTGGCTCCGGCAATCACGAGTCCGGTCATCAGCAGTAATGTGTATGTTCTTATTTTATTCATTATAAAGTACTTTGAAAAACAAAGTAAATGTTCAAAAAATATATCATTGCAATCCGTTTAATAAATTTTCGAGAGCCTTCAAATGATCCTGAAATGCCTTTCTACCCAGCTGAGTAATGCGATAGGAGGTTTTAGGCCGTTTCCCAACAAATTCTTTACGAATCTCAATGTAGTCGAGTTTTTCGAGCGCGGTGATGTGACTGCTCAGGTTTCCATCTGTGACATCTAACAACGACTTAAGCGAATTAAAGTCCATCCAATCGTTTACCATCAAAACACTCATGGCGCCCAGACGTACCCGACTTTCAAATGCCTTATTTATCTTTTCAATCACGTAAACGAGACAATATTACTTACGTTCAAACTTCCACCACATTCGAGCACCATATAGGATATGCAGAACACCAAAACCTGCTGCCCAATAGAATAGACCGTTTCCAATATCAAACGCGGCAATTAAACCCAATGCAATTTCAGCTATTCCCAAATGTCGGATAGTATCAAGCGTATACTTACTTCCGTTTAATAAAGCTAAGCCATAGAACAGTAGGGTAGCAGGTGCTACCATTCCAATGTATCCGTGGTGTAACAGAATGGCACAAAACAATCCACCGGCTGCCATGGGTATTGCCATATTGATAAGCATTCGCCAAGCCGCCTTGTCCCATATTTTTTGCTGTACATCGCGGGCCCGTCGTCGCGTGAGGATAAACCCGTTTATTAGCGACAAGGCCATCACACCAAATCCGAGAGCTATAAAGAATTGGTAGTCGGTTAAGTCTGTCCGATATATCGAGCTATACCCTTCGATGAATTCATGGTAGTTTTCACTGTTTTTGATGTGTTTACGCGCAATGAAAGCTCCGATTAAAGCATATGTTCCTGCTAAGATGCCACTTAAACCGGATAAGGAGATAAACCTGCTGGATTTCTCCATCAACGATCTTATTTCAGCGAGTTGTTCAAAGTGCTTATTGTTGTCCATTCAAATAACTTTGTAATGCAAAGTAAACGTAATTTTTGAATATCGCGCACTTAAAATCTATCCACACATCGACGAAATGAATAATAGGTTAGACCAGAACTGTCCATATCAAACACAACAGATATGATTTCCGCTATTCCAATCGTTACTTTGAATACCACTATGAAACTAATACGTCGCCTCCTTCGATTTACAATAGTCTTTGTTATTCTCAGTCTGTTAAGCGTTTGGATCTCCAACCGGCAAGTAAACGCCGCAAGTACAGGCTTGCTCTACACGAACGTTAAGGAAGTACCACACAATAAAGTGGGGTTGTTGCTTGGCACCGGAAAATATCTAACATCCGGGTTCTTAAATCGGTACTATAAAAACCGCATCGAGGCCGCTGTTGCGCTTTATAAAGCCGGAAAGATTGATTTCATCTTGGTGAGTGCTGACAATTCAAGGAAAGATTATGATGAACCCACGACTATGAAGGAGGACTTGATACGCAATGGAATTCCAGAAGAAAAGATTTACTGCTCCTCCTCTCATCAGTAGAAGCAGCTTTGCAAAGTTTATTGATTTTCTCATTTTTGTACGAGTTTACCTCATTTTGAATGAATTCCTGTATTTGATTTTCATGCTCATCTGGCTCAGGTTTTGGAACACGTGTGGTATGTGAACCGCAGGAAACTCTACCTGGGAATGAATCACTAGCGATTTTCACAACTCACAGCCAGTCAAATCAATATTCATTCATTGATGATCAGTCGTTTTTGGAGAAATGATGGATACGGATGACTTGCGTGGATGGAAAGTCTCTTGATCAAGTGCGTCATACCTGCCAGCGTTTTTCATCTGTGCGATGAAAGTTTTGATCAAACTTTTTTCCACTTGCTGACACAGGTCATTCAGAAAAAAATCATT
>CAJXLR010000394.1 GCA_913056425.1 uncultured Bacteroidota bacterium | reverse complement strand
TACCCTACATGGGAACCTACATTGGCGACACGTCTATTCTTGCCAATAAGACCTATGTCGACTCCATCTTAAAAGACGACTACTTCGTACAGGGAGATAGCGTTTTTGAAATGTGGACTTTGCGTGATTTTGATTTAATAGATCATACCGGTAAACGTGTGAACCTTGCTACGTTTGACGATAAAATCATCATTGCTAATTTCTTCTATGCTACGTGCCCGGAAATTTGCCCACGAATGAACAATAACTTGCGCTTGGCGGTTGAGAAGTATAAAGACAACCCCAACGTGGTCTTCCTTTCTCACACCGTACACCCAGAACACGATTCAGTACCTGTATTGGCTGAATATGCCAAGAAATACGGTTATGCCAACGACAAATGGTATTTCGTTACCGGATTTAAACATGAGATTTACGATCTAGCTGTCAATCACTACCATGCAGCCGCGCCTATGCCGGATGGGCAGTATGATTTCATACACAGTACGCTCGTTTTCGCAGTTGATAAAGAAGGAAGAGTACGTGGGTATTACGAATCTCAAGACAACCCGCGCTTTGCTACTCAGGTAAAAGATGCGGTCAAAGTCTTACTAGCAGAGTACACTCAACCCGAAAAATTCAATGATAAAGAACGATAAAGCATTCTATCGCCTGGCACTAGCTGTGTCTGCGTTGGTATTTGTAATTGTTGTGGCCCTGAACCAAAAATGGATTACTCCTCCGTTAGATCCACCCACGCTTATATACAACTTCCCTATGTTCAACGCCATAATCAATGGTACTTGCTTCGTCTTACTACTTTTCAGTTTGCGTGCTATTAAACAGAAGAAAGTTGAGTTGCACAAAAAGTTGAATAGCACAACGTTTCTTTTGTCGGCACTATTCATTCTGCTGTATGTGACCTACCACTTCTTTGCTCCTGAAACTAAGCATGGTGGTGAAGGTCTTGTTCGAACCATTTACTTAATCATTTTGGTAGCCCACATTATCTTGGCAGCTCTTGTGTTACCACTAATACTGATATCATTCTATTTTGGACTAAACAACAAAGTGGAGCAGCATCGCAAAATTGTGCGCTTCTCCTACCCTATTTGGCTTTTTGTTACCTTAAGTGGTGTAATCGTATACTTGATGATTAGCCCTTACTACAACTTCCCGGTTTAATTTGAAGAGCTTTATACAGCGCATATTACAACGTGCTCTTGGTCTTCCAAGGTATCTAAAACTATTTGCTTGGTTTAAAATTAAAACACTTCATAACGACAAAGGAGAAAACGACTTCTTTTACTTTGTTGAGCGACTTCCCCAGGAAGGAATCTATTTAGACATTGGTGCCAACATTGGTATAATGACATACTATTTGTCGAAGCACACTACCAGTGGAAAGGTGTTCGCATATGAACCGATGCCCTCTAATTTAATTTCGTTGCGTTGGGTGATTAAATTCTTTGGTCTCTCAAATGTTAAACTCATTGAAACGGCACTAGGCAACGAAACCGGCAGTATTGAAATGGTATTGCCCGAAGTAGACAATGTGAAGAAACAAGGTCTGAGTCATGTGATATCTGAGGAAATCAGAGAATTCAATGATGGTGAACGATTTACCACAACGATTGATAAGCTCGACAATCTTTTGGCATCGGAAGATTTACCGATATACGGTATCAAAATTGATGTAGAAAATTTTGAATATCAGGTGTTCTTGGGTGCTGAAAAGACATTGAAGAAATACAAACCAATCATTTATTGCGAGCTGTGGGATAATGATAATCGTTATAGATGCTTTGATTATTTAACCGGTCTTGGCTATCATATTATGGTAAAACAAGGTGACGGTTTGGAGCGTTATAATGAGAAAAATCATCAAACACAAAACTTCTTCTTTGTTTACGAATAAGTAACTTTGTCTCATGCAAATAGCAGTAAAGCGAATCGCAGTCATATTAATACTAACATTGGTTGTTAGCTACTTTAACGAGGTTATGGCTCAGTGCCCTATGTGTAGAACAGCCGTTGAATCTGCTATGCAGAATGAAGGCAACACAGTAGGTTTGGGATTGAACAAAGGAATTTTGTACCTCTTGGCTTCACCTTATCTGTTAGTTGCTATTATTGGAACCATTTGGTACCGTAACAATAAACGCGCTAAAGCCGCAGAATGACAGGATTTCAAGCTTTCCTTCAGGGAAAATGTCCGCAATGCAGTAATCGCCCGATTTTCAAAGCAAGTTTATTCAGTAAGCACTACAAGGACGTTCAGGAAACGTGTTCCAACTGTAAAGTGA
>CAJXLR010000393.1 GCA_913056425.1 uncultured Bacteroidota bacterium | reverse complement strand
CACTTACTAATAAGACTTTTGCCTCTCCAAAAAGACCGTGATTTAGAATGTTTCCAATTACCTTGTCAACCGCGTTATGCCGTCCTATATCTTCACGCAAGACGAGCATGTTGCCATCGCGATCAAACGCTGCGGCGGCATGACAACCACCCGATGACAAGAATGCATCTTGGTGTTTAGCCATCTCTTCAAACATGCTGTTTATCTGCACCATGGTGAAGGCGCTTTCATCGTCTAACGGTTGGCCGCAGAGGGTGATAGACGACAAATCCTCTTTACCACAAATTCCGCAGGAAGAAACCGATGTGAGTGAACGTTCAGATTCAAAGCCAAAATCGAGTTGATCTTCTGGAATCACAGCATTCATTTTGGAAATGATGCCATCGGTATCGATTTCCATCGTTTGGTGCTTGAAGGAAGCTGCTTTGTTGGTAAAAACGTTTTCAGAATGCAGGATGCCACGTAACAAGTCGACTTCATAACCCGGTGTACGCATGGTTACACTGAATGGTTTACCATTGACCAGAATCTGAAAAGGAGCTTCATTGGTGAGTATGTCGCTCACCTCCGAAACTCCTTTCAGTGTATGTTTTACTCCTGTATACTTCGATACCGCTTTCATCGGTGTGAAGATAACAAGAAACTTATCGTGTTGTTTGTTTTACGACAGACCGCTGATCTTGCCGTTGTTATCAATCGTCATGCCTTCGGAAGCCGGAACAGCAGGAAGTCCAGGCATTCGCATCATATTACCCAAAATTGGGATAAGGAAACCTGCTCCAGCCGCGATTTCAAACTCACGAACGGTAACTCTAAAGCCAGTTGGGCGTCCAACTAACTTTTCGTTGTCTGAGAACGATTTTTGGGTCTTTGCCATACATATTGGCAAATGAGATAAACCAAGTTTATCTATCGTTCGTAGACCAACATTCGCTTTCGCTGCAAAATCAACACCATCAGCACCGTAGATCTCCTTGGCAATCGTTTCAATTTTCTCTTTAACTGGGCTATTCCAATCATATAGAGGCTCGAAGTTGTTATTGCCACCTTCGATTTCTTCTACAACCGCACGTGCTAAATCTTGGGTTCCATTACCACCTTCAGCCCAACCTTTACTCAATACAGCTTTCACACCTAAGCTGGCACATTTTTCAATCAACCAGTTGATTTCTTCTTCAGAATCAGTATGGAAGTTATTTACAGCAACAACCGGATTCAGTCCGAATTTCTTACTGTTCTCAATGTGCTTTTCTAGGTTCTCAAAACCTTTTTGAACGCGCTCAACAGATGCATCGTTGTATTGATCAGGAGTTGCTCCACCGTGATGACGCAGTGCACGTATTGTTGCTACAAGAACTAGCGCTTTAGGCTTTAGGTTTCCGTAACCACATTTGATGTTCAAGAATTTCTCTGCCCCCAAATCAGCGCCAAAACCAGCCTCTGTTACTACATAATCAGAAAGGCTTAAGCCCATTTGTGTTGCGATAATCGTGTTTGTTCCCTGAGCAATGTTAGCAAACGGTCCACCGTGAATAATCGCCGGGTTACCTTCTAACGTTTGAACCAAGTTTGGCTTAACTGCATCTTTAAGTAAGATGGCCATTGCGTTCTCAGCGTTTAAGTCACGCGCATAGATTGGATCTCGGTCGTATGTATAGCCTACGAAGATATTTCCAAGCTTCTCTTTCAGGTCTTCAAAATCCTTAGCCATGCAAAGAATGGCCATGATTTCAGATGCAGCTGTAATGTTGAATCCATCTTCACGAGGGATACCATTTCCTCTACCACCCAAACCAATTACGATATCGCGAAGCGCTCTATCGTTCATATCAATAACTCGTTTCCAGATAACTGTTCTTGGATCAATGCCAAGGCTACGAGTTTTGCTTTGAATGTTATTATCGATAACCGCAGACAAGAAGTTGTTGGCTTTCTCAACTGCAGAGAAGTCACCCGTAAAGTGAAGGTTGATATCTTCCATCGGCACCACTTGTGAGTGACCCCCACCGGCTGCACCACCTTTTATACCAAAAACAGGTCCAAGAGAAGGCTCACGAAGAACAACAACACTCTTCTTCCCTATCTTGTTCAAACCTTCATTCAAACCAATCGAAACGGTCGTTTTTCCTTCTCCTGCAGGAGTAGGATTAAGTGCTGTAACTAAAATCAATTTTCCAGGAGTTCTGTTACTTTTATATTCTAGACAATCAATCTTCGCTTTAAATTTTCCATAAGGAATAAAATATTCTTGACTCAAACCTAATTTATTATAAATAACTGAAATA
>CAJXLR010000392.1 GCA_913056425.1 uncultured Bacteroidota bacterium | reverse complement strand
ACGCATTCCTAGCGATTTACAGACGTTCTATCGCTCAGATCGTGTGATTCTGAGTCTGCGTACAAAGTCCCTGCACAGAGCCTCTCGTGCCTCAGAGAGACTGTCCTCACGATTGGATGATTACTGGCTTGATCTCCGGCTAAAACAAACAGCTGTACCGGGTAGTCATTTGTTGAGAGATCACTCATCGTAAACACATAAAACTACGGTCACGCTAGGTTCCACATTGAGTCATGCATGTGATGTATACAAACGAACCAAGGGTAAGGGTCGTGGGAAACTATTCTTTACCCACACAGTGGTCCGTACCAGTTATCCGTTAGTCACCCAACACAACTACTTAAAACAAATTTGTGACTAGCTGAATAAATCAAGTACCGGTTGATACCAAGGTAATGTGACCTTCACTATTGCAGTGAACTTATGCGGTGATTGTACCGCCATCGCCATCGCCATCGGCACCGACCGCTCTACTTGAGTCGAATCAGCGGAAATTTCGCCGTTACTCTCAGCAATGCGTGGAGCTTTGACAGTCCAATTCAAAGCACCTCGTTTTTTATAGCTATTTTTCAATAGTTCTTTTAAGCGTTATTAGAGCGAGTAAGCTCCTTGATTTATCATGAGAACGCACCTACCGTATTGCTATGAATTTTATGACTCTCACGCCGTTCACGATACTCATCAGGGCTGTATTGATTGGCCTGTTAACGTTCGGATCGTCAGCCAATGCAATGATGACTTTGGAGGAAAAAGCCCACGGCATTGAACTACTGGGCGACGACCTTCAAATGCATTCAGAGTTGCCGCAAAAATGTGCTCAAGAGTGCTCGTCGGATTCGACTATGAAGCTAGGCGTATGTAATGACTGTCTGGGTTCGGCGATCCTGACAAATGGTGTTCCGGCGATTAACTCGCCCTCAATGTCTTGTGAACCGATGAGGTTCTTTGAGACCGCAACAGTCTTCTTGGATCTAAACCTTCCTCCTCCTAAGTAGTGTTTGCAATTTCGTAAAGTCACGTTTGCTACACATCTATTATTGGAGAATGAAATGAAAATATCACGACTCGTTTGCGCTTGTAGCGTGGGCACTTTGCTCCTGCTAGCTCAGAAAGTAACTGCTGAACAGATACCATACACTGACAAACCAAGAGTAACCGCTGGGCAAGCTGTTTATGAACAAAACTGTGCAGCTTGCCATGGAAAAAATCTTGAAGGCCAATTTAACTGGCAAAAACGTAACAATGATGGATATTTGCCAGCACCACCTCATGATGAAACAGGTCATACATGGCATCACCCAGATCAAATGCTTTTTGAGTTCACGAAGTATGGCCCTCAAAAGTTTGCTGGTTCTGATTACAAGTCGATAATGCCGGCTTACAGTGGCAAGTTAAGTGACGAGGAGATTTGGAACGTACTTGCGTATATCAAATCAAAATGGCCAAAGGAAATCCAGAAAAAGCATACGGAGGTGTTTGGACAATGATGAACCGATTTGTATCAACTATCCGAATAACCTTGGTATCTGCAGTGCTATTGGGTGTCGAAAGTGCCCAAGCGCATGAAGGTGCCACGGGCATTGTGAAAGATCGGATGGATCGTTTCAAAGCCAGCAAAGAGAGCGTCAAACAGATCAAGAAAGCACTGAAAACAAAAGATTGGAGTGCGATACAAAAAGAGGCGAACGATCTTCAACAATGGGCATCGGAAATGTCGAATTTCTTTCCTGAAGGAAGCAACGGAAAACCATCTGAAGCCAAAGACAACATCTGGAGCGATTGGGACGGATTTCTCCTTTCAGTTGAGTCTTATCAGGAAGGCACTGAGAAACTCGTTAAAGCCTCCAGTAACAAATCTCTTGAGGCAACAGCAACTGCGTTTAAGGCTACGCTGAAATCCTGTAAATCGTGTCATAACGACTTCAAGGCTGATTAGTTTCTTAAGAACTTTAACCGGGCATGTCGGTAGTTGTATTGAACCTCCAACCGGACAATTTAACTACCGCTGGCCGATGTACGTTTTATGACGCCAGTTTTGCTATTGGACCAAGATCCTGAGGTTGATCGTCGAAGAAACTCTTCACCGTATATTATTCAAATAATCGACGAAGAATTACCAGCTTGATCATCCAATCGTGAGGACAGTCTCTCTGAGGCACGAGAGGCTCTGTGCAGGGACTTTGTACGCAGACTCAAGATCACACGATCTGTGCGATAGAACGTCTGTAAATCGCTAGGAATGCGTCTCACAAAGTAATACACACCACGTTTGAGATAGGTGTATTT
>CAJXLR010000391.1 GCA_913056425.1 uncultured Bacteroidota bacterium | reverse complement strand
CGATGCCAAGTATCGCGAGCATCAGAAAAATAGAGGATATCGAGGCGTGGTTAAGGCACGAGATCTTTATGTGCTTCGTGAATCCAAACCTACAGCAGTTTATATTGAGTTAGGAAACATAACCAACGACTTTGACCAGAAGAGAATCTTGATTCCGGACAATAGACAGGCGATCGCAAACTGGTTGTTCTTGGGGGTGCAAAAAGATGCCTTTAGAATTTTGGAGCAACAAGGGCAGTAGTTTCCTACGCCAATTAACGCTTCCGTCTAACACCTTTTTCTTTTTTTATGGCACCATCCTCATCTCGTTCAGGAGCTGGAGTGGTTACGACATAGCCTAAGTAGAAATGAGTCTCCTCGCGCATTTTGAACTTTTGGGGTGAGTTAATCATATCCTCTTGAATTGGAATTGTTTTCCTATAGTATCCAGCGTAGTCAATTTCGATTGTCAATCCAGTGTGATCAGTGGAAGCCAACTTCATATTGAAATTTCCTTGTTCATCGGAAATGGTAGATTTTATTGTGGTTTCACCTCGTTTTAAAGTTAGAACTGCGAATGGTAGTCGGTTTCCATAATTGTCAACGAGAATACCACTGATAGTGGGCTCTTGATCTAAATCATTAGACTGCAACTTCTCGTTGTGTTTTTTAGGAATTGTAACAACCTCCGATTGTGGTTGTAAGGCGGCATAACTCAGTAGACTCATGAGGCTAAAGAATCCGATAATCACAGATCTAAATCTAGATATTAAACTGTTTTCTTGTTCAAAAATGGTGTAGGTCCCAATTTGTTGAGCAGTCATTCTCCCGCAGATTGTTGAATCCTTACTGAGCTTGATAATTTCCGAAGGAGTGACACCTGTTAGGTCCTTTACGTTTTTGTTACACGTAGAACAGAATCGACCGCGTTCAGACGCACTCATATTTTCCCAGTTTTCAGTGCATCTTTGATCGATGGTTAAGTTGAAGGTTTTTGCTTTCATGAAATTTCAATTTAGTCTGGTAACTTGGATTGGGTTAGTAACGATATACAAACGGGCGTGATTTTCTTACCAGTGGATTTATCAATCGGTTAACCTTTTAAGATAAATCTTATCCTACCGACATCCAATTGCGCGCTTCGTCGATATCAACGAAGGTCTTGACTTGCATTCCTCGGTTTCCACCAAATAACTCACCAAAGTCATTTACTTCTTTATGTTGTGGTTGGCCGCAAATTGCAAATCGCATGTCATTCACCTTAGGAGGCAATTTTTTCATCACGAATGACAAGAACTCAGATAGTTCATTGTGGTCACTCGGGGAGTAAAGTTCACGCTGATCTAAAAGTATGTTTTTTGACTTGTGTTGTTGACCGAGTTCAAATACCAGTTTGCCGTGGTATTTAAATGCGCTCAGGGAGAGAATTCCGCCAACGGACTTTATTTCTAAGAAATTTGTAAACCGTACGGGGTGCATAGTAACCTTAAGTCCTTTGTGCTTTGGTTTTAGGGCGTCAGGCTTATTGCGTTTGGATCTTAGTCGGTTTAATAAAATCACGAGATATCAAGTAGTTATGGTCTTCGCGAAGATAATAAAACCAACCTACTATTTCGAGTGATCTTTATCCTAATCGTTGATTTTTAGAACGGCCATAAACGCCGATTGAGGAATTTCTACACTACCCACTTGGCGCATACGCTTCTTTCCTGCCTTTTGCTTTTCCAGTAGCTTTCTTTTTCTGGATATATCACCACCGTAACATTTAGCAGTTACGTCTTTTCTCATGGCTTTTATCGTTTCCCTGGCAACAATTTTACTTCCAATTCCTGCTTGAATAGCGATTTCGAATTGTTGGCGCGGAATCAGTTCTTTCAGCTTTACGCAGATTTTCTTACCGTATTCGTAAGCCTTGTCACGGTGAATAATCGCAGACAGTGCGTCAACGGGTTTTGTATTTAACAGAATATCAAGTTTCACAAGGTGGGACTCTAGATATTCAGTAGGGTAGTAGTCGAAACTAGCGTAACCTCTGGATATCGATTTGAGTTTGTTCTCAGGCCTGGATTGCTTGCTAGCGACGGCCCGTGGTATAAGGCTGTGTTTCAACAACTAGAGCGGTGAAATCTGGATTGAGGGTGATTCGACCAACACGGTCATTGTGACCCAAACGTTTGATGGTACCGCCATGCAAGGCGCTATCATCGAAGGATGCACCGACTCCAGTGCGTGCAATTACTACGATTTGGCTACATCAGACAATGGAACGTGCACCTACCCGCCGCAGTACTACGACTGCGCTAATGCGTGC
>CAJXLR010000390.1 GCA_913056425.1 uncultured Bacteroidota bacterium | reverse complement strand
AGATATATCTTGATTAAAGTTTGTTTTTAGATATAGTAAAAAAGATAAATTGACAATTTTAGTTGTAACTACTTTAGACACATCATCACCATTTTCAACCATCTGCCGAAGTGTAGTTTCATCAACAACAGTATATTCCGCACCATTAAGTTCCCAGGTTTCCCCAACTTGAGCAAAATCTCTAGCCTTTACAGTAACCCCATTTTCAGCTAAATAAATAGGGGGAATTTGACAACCATTTTCATCAATGATAGCCCCTTGAATAGTATCAGGGCATAAGTCGTAATAATCAACTACACCATCACCATCAGTATCATCTTCAAGTGGACAAGTTCCCCAAAGGGGTAAATCTTCCGTTGACATTTGAGTATCAAAAGAAAATCTATCTGGTTCATTGGTAATATTTGGCACGCACCATGTAGACAAATCTTGGTTGAATTCTCTTGCTTCAGAAAACATGCTAATCATCGAAATAGACTCTTTAACATTCCAGCTACTTAAATCTTGATTAAAGATATCGGCATTAAAAAACATCCTATCAAAAACTTTTACATTACCTACATCCCATGAATTTAAGGGTTGATTAAAAGCATTAGCTTGATAAAACATATCGTTCATTTCAATAACATTAGAAGTATTCCAACTTGAAATATCTTGATTAAAACTGAGGGCCTCTCTGAACATATTATTCATGTTGCTTACGTTACCTGTATCCCATGAATTTATATTTTGATTAAATGATATGGCTTCCGCAAACATACTTGACATGTTAGTCACATTCGACACATTCCAATTTGAGATGTTTCCATTGAAACTTTTAGCTTTAAAAAAGACTGTATGCATATTAGTGACGTTAGAGGTATCCCAATTTGATAAGTCTCGGTTAAAAGAGGTAGCTCCCCAGAACATTCCAAACATATCTGTTACATTTGAAACGTTCCAGCTAGAAAGGTCTTGATTGAATTGTGTAGCATTCAAAAATGCTTCTCTCATGGTGGTCACATTTGAGGTGTTCCAGTTAGAAATATCTGAATTGAAACTTTCTGAATTAAAGGCTAGTCTTAGGCTTTCAACAGCCTGTGTATTCCAACTGCTAACGTTTAAATTGGGTATGTTCGAGCCCGCAAAAACACCATCCATATATTTAACCTTGGAAACATCCCAATTATCCAACGACGCACTCCACCAAAACCCTACTCCATCGACCTGTGTAAACAACCCGTTCCATTGGCGGAAACCACCGGGCAATCCTGACCAGCCAGAGGAATTGGTACCATTCCAAGATGGTGAATCAGATGCCGAGGACTTCATTGCATCTCCTGCGACGGAGCTGCCGCCTAGGAATTCCTTCAATGCGGTGAATTCTGTGTCAGTCGGCACATGCCAGCCCGTTGGACATAGCCCTCTTGGGTCGTTGACCGCATACCAATTGTACAAGGCGCCGTACGTTTCAAAACTACTTCCTTGGTGTTCGTAAACAGCTCGTGCACCTGTGGTCAGGTTCTGCCATAAGTCGTTTGCCGTCTCGTACGGAATCTCCGAACCATCGTTGTAATGCTCGCTGCGCAAATTCTCCGCAAACCAGCATTGTTCTCCGATTGAGACCACGTCATAATCATAGCCATCGAACGTAAATGAAGTTAGGTCTTCACAGGGAGGGTTTTTTACCTCGAAACTCAGGGTATCCCCGTATGAGGTTCCCCGATCATTGGTCGCAAATGCCGTGAAGTACACCACATTACCCGTCACTGGCGAGGTCAAATCGACGCTAAAACTACCCAGAAGTGCGTCGCCGGCAACAATTGTGGCGTCGCTCAAGTCAGCAGTATATCCCCACTTGAAACCGGTTGCAGAAATTGGATACCAATAATTGGCGTCAACGGAGCCGTTTAAAGTAGCAGTTGAGTCGGTTACAGCGGACTCCATAACAGTGCTCACCACCGGTGACAAATTGTCGCGGAGGCAGCGGACAGAGTAACCATCTCGCTTAGCGGCGTCCCCGATAGTGTAGGAGTTGTTCAGCATTAGATTCGTTGCACACCCTTGTGAGACACCGCACATTTCTTCTGAGGAACTCCACCAATGCCCGACAATCCCTTCCCCATAAAAATCCCCTTCCCAATTGCGTCGACCGGCAGACAAACCTGACCAACCAGAGGAATTTGTGCCGTTCCCATAAATCCACCCTTCCGAAGATTTCAATGCATCGCTCGCAGTGCTGTACCCTCCGAGCTGGTTCGTCAATATGGTGAATTCAGCTTCAGTCGGCACATGCCAACCCGTTGGGCACAATCCTCGT
>CAJXLR010000389.1 GCA_913056425.1 uncultured Bacteroidota bacterium | reverse complement strand
CAAAACAGTTTGTGCAACTGCGTGAAGACTTGCTTACATATGGTGAGAACCACGGCTTCCCGTTTGCAACCGTGCAACTAGAGGGCGCCAGCCCAAAAGAAAATCAAGTTAGCGGTAAATTGGTTGTTCATACCAATCGCTATTTTGCTTACGACACCATCAGCATACAAGGGGACGCAAGTATTTCAAAAGCGTATCTCCAACAATATTTACAACTACCGGTGGGTGAATCGTACGACGAACGCAAGGTGCGACAGATAACCAGTAAGATTCAAAAACTACCTTTTGTGCGGTTGGTTTCAAATCCGGCTATTCGGTTTATTGACAACAAAGCCATAGTATTCCTCAACCTTGAAAAGCGAAGTACGGATCAATTCGATGGTATTATCGGTTTTGCCCCGAACACACAAGATGCTCTTGCAACCAAACTCCTGATTACCGGTGAGGTAAACATCGACCTAAACAATCTATTCAAACGCGGGATGATGTACAATCTTCACTGGAAGAGTTTTGCCGCCCAAAGCCAAGAACTTCGAATGGGCACAAGTTTACCTTTTCTGTTTAGCACTCCGCTAGGACTTGATGGCGACTTTGAATACTTCAAACTCGATAGTCAGTTTTTCACGGTTAAAACTCAGCTGGGTGTGCGTTACAACTTCAACGGAACTGATCACACCAAATTTTATATTTCACGAAACGAAAGTGCACTAATTGCGGTAGATACCAACTTTGTTCGCAACACCGGTCGAATACCTGAAAGTAATCCGGTTACGACAACGAGTTATGGCATGTCTATACAGCGAACGGAATTGGATAACATTCTGAATCCAAGGAAAGGATATCGATTAGACTTTGACGCCAACGTAGGGAATCGGCGTGTACAAAAAGATATTAGAATTGACCAAGTGCTTTTCCCCAACGGAGAAGGCGGACTCTACTCGGTGTACGATTCCATCGATTTGTCCCAGCTTCAATACCAACTTAGCTTGTCGGCTGAGGGATATGTACCACTAGGCAAAAAAAGCACGCTTGTCGGATTACTAGAAGGCAGGCGCCTTTTTGCAGATCAGATTTTTTTAAATGATGTTTATCGTATTGGAGGAGCCTTCTCTTTACGAGGTTTTAACGAACAGTCTTTACTAGCCAGTAGTTATGCTATGCTAGGATTAGAGTATCGATACCTACTGGGAAGCAGATCATATTTCCAGTTATTCTGGAATGGAGCTTACACCTTGGACGAATCAGAAATCCAGCTCAATCCTCTTGAGGACTTGCCATTTGGTTTTGGGACAGGTGTAGCCCTTGAAGTGAATTCCGGAATGCTTTATCTATCCTACGCACTTGGACGAGAGCAAAACAACCCAATTCAACTAAACCAAGCTAAGATTCACTTTGGGGTGATTAACTTCCTTTAATTTGCTCTAAACCCGATTGCAGCAAACTTTCAATCTCTGAGCGATCCAGCATAAGCTGTTGAATGATGCGTTTGCGACTTTTCCGCACTCGTCTAAGTTTTACAGACTCGCGCCAGCGAACCCACCTGGAAGAATAGTGATAGGCGAATAGTCCCAAGCTTGGTAGAACCAGAAAAAACAGGATCGTAATCAAGATGTTCTGACTGTACTTCCAGACCAACCATGTTTCGACAATCGCAGATATTGAAAAGAGTAAGACACCAAGTGCCAGAACAACTGAACCCATAAAATCCACTCGCTTCACAACCGTGAGAGACAGTTTACGCGTCAAGTAAAATGGCAATATGTGCAGCGCAAAGCCAACTAAGAAGAGAGGGAAACCAAGAATTAGAAATGCTCCTCGAGCGATAATTAGGTTCTGTAAATCGCGCTTACTCAGATCGATTAGCGAGTTGCTACCGGTTAAACCTAGACGATTTAAACTGCCAACATAATGCGTTAAACGAAATCGAAGTTCTTCATATGCATTCGGAATTTCTGCGTGTATCCTGTTTAAGAACTTATTTATCGTTTGCCACGACACAAACCAATCTTCGCTACCTTTAACCGGATGGAAAGAGACATACCGCTCTATTTGCTGCACCATCTGAACTTGTTCTTGGTCCTCCACCGTGATAATACAATCTCTTAAACCCTTGTCAATTTCCGAGGTCACGTCATCTGTAGTTTTCCAGGCATCCGATTGGTAGGCGTTCTGATAGTCCTTCGTTAGAATGGGTTCGCCTACTGTGAGGGTGACATTACCTCTAAAGCGGTGCGGGTTGGAATAATTGATACCAACCGGAATTAAATGAATGTCCAACTCGAAGTTGTTTTTGTCTTCCGCCTC
>CAJXLR010000388.1 GCA_913056425.1 uncultured Bacteroidota bacterium | reverse complement strand
CAACACTTCGCGTCCATACGACTCTTGCATGGTAAAATCCTGGGACCAATTTTCCACTCGGAACATCTGACACATAGAACGTTGGAAGGTCTGAAGAATTGGCTTGAAGTGCTAAATTTTCATTCCATTCCCAAACTGTTTTTCCTTGATTATCTAGCAAGGTCAGGCGAATTTCTCCCTCCTGTCCTTTTTGATTGTGCTCTAGGTTGAAATTTAGTTCACTCGTAAATGGATTGGGGAAAATCTCGAGCTGATTGAGAATAGGCTCAGCGGCATCAATAACGGTGAAGGTAATTTCATCATATCCCCACTGATTCAAGACATCCCATGCTCTCAATGACAACTGGTGCTCCCCAGGGGATAAATCATAGTATTGGTACTCCACACTTCCCTTGGTGAAGTCGTCAATATTCGCCTGGTAGGCCGCATTTACATTAATCGGTTGTCCGTCCAATTCTAATTCCACATTATGTCCAATACCTAGACCTACCGCGTTAATCCCGCTTTCGTCCTCCATCAACCCAATGGCTAGCGGATTTGGGTCACTGATACCACCACTTATAAACGTTGTATCGTTAACAAACAAACGAACCTTTGGTCCTTCTGTATCGGTAATGACTCCGTCAAACACACCACCTATTAGTAAGTCGTTTTGCCCTCCCCAAGCATCCTCAGTGGTGCTTGCTGCGTAGGAAATGACCTTGGGTGTCCCAATACTTAAGTTGATGTCTAGCGGAATTCTGAACTGTACCGTAAATGCCCCATTAATCACAGAAGCCTCGCCTCTGAAGATAGCATTGTTTTGCGTTTTAAAATTGAATACCGAACCGTTGGCATCGTTTCGTCTTGTTTGAACAGATTGGGCCTTATCAAAGAAGGTCAACCATACGCGACCGTTAAAGTCTGCGTTTATGCCTGAAGTAGACCCAACGTGTCCCTTAATCTCTACCCAAGACAGGGCAGTTAGGGTATCTTCAAAGGCACTCCACGCTACATTATTAATGGTATCTAAAACAACAGCGTCTTTTGGCTTCGATAGAGGTATGGTAGGATCACCTATCAAGGAGAATTTGATCTTATCCCCACTGATGTTGTTGTTTTTGGTTTCGCGAAGTACATCACCGAGACGAGGCACATCGAGTCCCACCATATTCTGATTCAAAAGTCGATTCAAATCGTAGGTACTGTTCGTCGCAAATACACTTCTAGTAGTGGAATATAATCCAATGGCGCCTCCGTATGGATTCAAGAACAATTGTTCCCCAGCACTCACTCTATTCGGATCATCGAATCTTGTGAACTCACACGTGATTGTAGTGAACACAGGCAATTTGGTCTCATTGGTCCAATTGTTAATGTCCTCCAGTTGTAAGATGCGTTCAGTGGCCCATCCTACTTCACCGCCATGACCAATGTAACTCACCATGAGCGCTCCGTTCTCAACGCTTCTAAACAATGCTTCACGTGCCGTAGGATAGCGCTGTGAACCTGGCTTTGACTCTTGTAAGTATGCGTCCGAATAAATCTTGATAATGTTCATTTCAGGACGCGTTGTATCTAATCGTTTCGCCAAAGCATCCTGAACCACCGCGAATTCGCGTTCCCATGCATGGTCTACATCATCCGCAACTAAAACCACATCGCCGCGCCAAGGACCATAACGTCCGTCATCTGTCAAATAACGCTCGATTTTATCCACAGAGGCTGCTGCCTCCGTGCGAGTATTCACCGGGAGTCGACCGATACCAAGATCGATATCGTCTACATACCAATTGAGCGACTCTCCCTGATCGAGATAACCATAGTAATCGTCGGTTATATAACTCGTGTATAAAGAAAAGCTACCGTAACTCTCAAAGGTTGGAACTAGATTCGAATTACCTGGCAAGGTGCCCTTGTAATCGTACGATGCATCGCCAAATAATGTCAAGTATTTAAGACCGTCGTTGTTCCGTTGATTGAGCTCAACTAAAAACTGACGAATCGCTGCGATATCGGGAGTTCCGGCATTAGCCAACGCGTAAATTTCTTCGAGCGCCATAGCTCTGGAATTCGTCCCTAAAGTTTGTTGAATCTCTGCCAGTCTTTGCGCTTCAACGAGCAAGGAATCTGGAGCAATAATCAGGGCGTCAAGACCGGCTAAATCTTCGAAAAACGTCAACTTCCCTGTACGAACATAGGTCGGCTCAAAAGCGCCACTGGCTGGTATTGCCGTAAGTTCTTTAAAACCGTCTTCACCGACTTCAAAGCTCACCATATTGCCGCTTTCTGTGCCATTAATCAAAACAGGTTGTGCTTGATGAGTTATGT
>CAJXLR010000387.1 GCA_913056425.1 uncultured Bacteroidota bacterium | reverse complement strand
GCTTCCATAGACTCCAAGCCAAACTCTTTGACACCCGGTGTATCGATCACTTTAGCCCCGTTTGGAAGTGTAAACATCTCAGCAAAAGTAGTGGTATGTTTCCCCTTATCATGTGTCAAACTTATCTCTCCGGTAGCTTGCAGAGCCTTAGGCAACAAGCCGTTAAGTAATGTCGACTTACCTACGCCGGAGTGACCAAACAACAAACTTGTCTTGTTGTGAAATAATTTTGAAACGTTCTCATCCATTGTTTCACCCACACAATTAGTGACTATTACGTTGTAACCAATCGACTGATAAGTGTCTACCAATTCCAAGAAGCCCGGGTCGTCTCCATATAAATCGGATTTGTTGAATAGGATAACAGCATCAATGCCATAGTGCGCCGTGGTTACCAAAAAGCGGTCTATGAATCCTGTTGAGGTGCGCGGCTGCACGTAGGTAGCAATAACAACCGCCTGATCGACATTGGATGCTACAATCTGATACCTACTGGAGAGCTTGGTAGCCTGCCGAAGTAAGTAATTTCGCCGGGGTAAGATTTCCTCGATTAACCAATCTTCATCGATGAGATCCATACGCACATGGTCGCCTACCGCAATTGGATTCGTGAGTTCTTTTCCTTGCAGTCTAAATCTACCGCGCAGTCGTGCGCTTACAAGTTCGCCTTCCATCGTTTCGACGGAATACCAGCTACCGGTTGATTTGACTACAACGCCTTTCATTAGAAAATGGCAGAGGCAATGTCTTGGGTAGCCTGCGATTTACCCATGGTGTAGAAGTGCAACACAGGAACTCCTTTTGCCTTTAACTCCTTGCACTGCTCTATAGCCCATTCGATTCCCACCTGGTAAGCCGCCTCGTCTGTGGATGTTGCCTCCATCGCTGTGCCTAAGTCAACAGGGATATCAATATTGAAAATCTTTGGAAGGTTGTACATCTGTGTTTTACGGGTTATCGGCTTGATTCCCGGAATAATTGGTACATGAATACCGTGATCTTTACATCGCTCTACAAAGTCGAAGTACTTTGCGTTGTCGAAGAACATCTGCGTGGTTATGAATTCCGCACCTGCATCAACCTTCTGCTTCAGAAAATTCAGGTCAGACTCCATATTCATTGCATCTATGTGCTTCTCCGGATAACCTGCGGCGCCAATACAGAAGTTTGTAGGGTTCGGGTTCTTTAATTCTGTATCCAAGTATATGCCATTGTTCATGTCCTTTACTTGGCGAATTAGGTGCAATGCATTTTTGTTTCCGCCCTTCTCCGGTGTGAAGTTGCGCTCACCTTTCTGGTTGTCACCACGTATAGCCAGCACGTTCTCAATACCAAGGAAATTCAAATCGATTAAAGCGTTCTCAGTCTCGTCTCGTGTAAATCCTCCACAAATGATATGGGGCACAGCCTCAACTTGAAAGCGCTGCATGATTGCCGCACATATTGCTACTGTGCCTGGTCGCTTACGAATCGAGACCTTGTTGTACGTCCCATCTCCTCGCTCGCGTAATACGTATTCCTCACGGTGATACGTCACATCCACAAAGCTTGGCTTGAACTCCATTAAAGATTCGATGTTACCAAACAACTTATCGATGCTACCTCCCTTAAGTGGTGGCAATATTTCAAAAGAGAACAGTGTCTCCTTATTCTGGTTAATGTATTCTGTTAACTTCATTAAAACTGAACGTTTAGCGTTACTAGTTCTCCATCTCTATGCACCACGACAGTGGTTTGACTACCTTTTTTCAACTCGCCCAACACAGCCATGTAGTCTTGAATGTTTTTGATATTCTTTCCTCCAAAACTAACAATAACGTCTTTTGCCTTGAGTCCTGCTGCCTGACCGGGTTTCCCTTCTCTTACCGCATCCAACTCCATACCCTCACCGTCATAGCTGTAGTTCGGAACAACACCTAATGTAACCTCGAACTTCATACGTCGACTCTGCTTGGTTTCGTCTTTGGTCTTTACATATTCTAATTTTCCTTCGGTGTTCAACCTCGCAATGACGTCTCGCATTACGCTCAGCACGTAAACAACGCCACTGTCGTTAACGATCTCTACATCATCTGAAGGTTTGTGGTAGTGCTCGTGTGCACCGGTGAAGAAATGCATAACAGGCATTTTTTGTAGATAGAATGACGTATGGTCTGAAGGCCCAATTCCGCTTTTTGTGGTCTCCAACTTGGCTATTCGTGAATCTTCTTTTACCAGGCTATCCAGCATGGATTCAAACATCGAGTTTGTCCCCACACCGTTTACAATTAGACCTTTCTCTTGGGTAAGTACACCAATCATATCCATGTTCAGCATGT
>CAJXLR010000386.1 GCA_913056425.1 uncultured Bacteroidota bacterium | reverse complement strand
GTTAAAAAAAAATAAAAGCTTTTCTAAGGCTGTGTTTTACAGGACTTTGTAGGCGGTTTTAGCGACTAGTTTTTGTGAATTTTGATAGGTGCTTTGAGGAGTTTTGTCCGACCGTTGAATATTTTTTGAGATTGTTTCCATAATTGGGAAAAATGTTCTTATTTTCGAAACACTAAACAAGAGCTGCTATATAATGGCCGAAGAATTCAAGATTTTTATCGTCGAAGATGATGTCTGGTATGGAGAGGTTATCGAATACCACCTATCCCTAAATCCGGATGTCCTGGTTAAAAAATTCACAAACGGAAAAGACTTCCTCAAAGCGCTCGATGAGCAACCATCACTCGTTACGCTAGATTACTCGCTACCGGATATTACCGGTGAAGAGGTTCTGAAACGCGTGAAGGAATTCAACCCGGAAATACCGGTTGTAATCATCTCGGGTCAGGAAGACATCGGAACCGCCATCAAACTTTTAAAGGAAGGGGCGTACGACTATATCGTTAAGGATGATGATACCAAAGATCGTATTTGGAACACCATCAAGAACATCCGAGAGAAAACGGAGCTGAAAGAAGAAATCTCGCAACTGAAGAAGCAGATCGTTCAGAAATACGACTTCAGTAAGAGTATCATTGGGAATTCACCTCCAATGAAACGAATTTTCAGTTTAATCCAGAAGGCTATGGGCAGTAACATTACCGTTTCTATCACCGGTGAAACCGGAACCGGTAAGGAAGTTGTTGCGAAAGCCATCCACTACAATAGCCAACGTAAGAAGAAGCCATTCGTTGCCGTAAACATTACAGCAATTCCATCGGAACTGATTGAAAGTGAGTTGTTTGGTCACGAAAAAGGTGCGTTTACTGGCGCAATTGCACGACGAATTGGGAAGTTCGAGGAAGCAACTGGCGGAACCATATTCTTAGATGAGATTGGCGAAATGGACATCAACATGCAATCGAAATTATTGCGGGTTCTTCAGGAAAGAGAGCTCACGCGTGTTGGAGGTTCAGGAATTATTAAACTAAACTGTCGAGTCTTGGTTGCTACCCATAAAGACTTAGCTGAAGAGGTGCGCAAAGGAAACTTCCGAGAAGATTTATACTATCGTTTGCTCGGTCTGCCAATTGGTTTGCCGGCGCTTCGTGAGCGAGGAAAAGACATCTTGCTTCTTGCAAAACACTTTATTGATGAGTACTGCAAGGAGAACGATATCGGAAAACTATCTCTATCTACCTCTGCACAGAACAAAATGCTAAAATATCCATGGCCGGGTAACATCCGTGAATTGAAAGCGGTAGTGGAGCTGGCCTGTGTTATGACCGACTCGAATGTGATTGACGATGAACACATCACGTTCAACTCATCGGGATCAATTGATACACTTTTGCAAACAGAGATGCCACTGAGAGAATACACACATCGTATTGTTAAGTTTTACCTAGACAAGTACAACCACGATGTCGTAACAGTTGCCAAAAAGCTCAGCATCGGTAAATCTACCATCTACCGTATGCTGCAGGAAGAAAACGCAGCATTACGCGGTACTCCAACCACACAAGATTATTAACCATACCTACCTACAAAGACTACTTAAATGCAAATGGAAGAAAAACTTTACAGCCTAGATCAACTGGAAGCTCTTGCATCCGGCGATCAGGCATTCGTCGATAAAATGGTGGACATGTTTATTCACATGGCACCGGAATCAGTGGATCGAATGATTACTGCACTGGCCGACGATAATCTCGAAGACCTAGGTGCTGCAGCGCACAAAGTGAAACCATCTATAGATATGATGGGGATCGTGAGTTTGAAACAAAAAATTCGCGACCTAGAACAATGGGGGAAAAACCGCACCAATGTGGACATGATCCCGGGACTACTCGATGAGGTGATCAACACGCTCAACGACGTAGTTCAGCAGCTTAGGAATCGCTAGACAACTTATTTTTATACAGCACAATAGTGTTGTGCAATCCCATATATAGGGCATCGCATATCAGTGCATGCCCTATACTTACTTCTGCAACCTGCGGAACTTGATTTACGAAATAGTTTAGGTTCACTAAATCCAAATCGTGACCGGCATTTATTGCGAGTCCGTGTTCAATGGCTCGCTTCGCCGTTTCAATATATGGGGCGACAGCTTTTTCTCGGTTGCTGAGATAGTTGGTAGCATACGATTCAGTATACAGTTCAATGCGATCTGTCCCGGTCTTGGCAGCGGCTTCTATCTGATTTGCGTCCGGGTCTAAAAATATTGAAGTTCGAATTCCCGCATCTTTGAATGTCTTGATAACATCCTTCAAAAAAT
>CAJXLR010000385.1 GCA_913056425.1 uncultured Bacteroidota bacterium | reverse complement strand
GATATATCAAAACACCAACTTTATCAAAATGAAACCGATGTTGAGGCGAAAAAAACTCAGTCCGTTCATTCAGAAAGTAATAACCGCGAAGACGGAGTACATGTCTTCTCATCATTTGTTATAATAGTTTATGGCTTTTTTCAGCTGCTATCTGCAAGAATGAGGACTCTCAATTATTGCTTTAGCGACTCGTCATATGCAGCAGGCTCTGTTAACAAAATGTTATGCCGATGTTATGTAAAATCATACTTTTGCAGAAACAAAAGGTATGAAACTTCAAAAAGTACTGATAATCATAGGCTTAATGGTTTGTTTGGATTTAGACGCTGCAGCGTATTTAGATCCGGGAACCGGAAGCTACATACTTCAAATGCTTGTTGCGGGTGTACTTGGTGGTCTTTACGCCATCAAATTGTACTGGAACAAAATCCTTAATTTCTTCAAAGGCACTTCTTCGGACGACGATTCTCTAGAAGACCTTGGAGATGAATAAACTCAATGCATCCTTTCGTGATCCTGCAGGTTTCATCTTTCGAGATGAAAACGGAACCATACTGCGCCAAGTAAATCAAGCAGGCAAATCGGATTACGATACGCTAATGGATTCCGGACTCTACGATGTCCTCTCCAACAAAGACTTTCTCATTTCTCATGAAGAAGTAGAGAATAAAAACTCAGAAGTTTACAAAACCATAAAACCGGATTTACTTCCATTCATTTCGTATCCTTACGAATGGACCTTTAGTCAGCTAAAAGACGCGGCACTTTTGACCTTATACATTCAAAAAGCAGCCATCGCGAAAGATGTATGCTTGAAAGATGCCTCGGCCTACAACGTTCAATTCGTTAACGGTAAGCCCGTCTTTATTGATACCCTATCGTTTGAGAAGTATGTTGAGGGTGAACCATGGGTAGCGTACAAACAGTTTTGTCAGCATTTCTTGGCTCCACTTGCACTGGCAGCCTACAAAGACGTCCGATGTCTACAACTGTTGAAGAACTTTATAGACGGTATACCGTTGGATTTAGCATCTAGTCTACTGCCTCATAAGTCAAAACTCAAGCTGAGCATCACCACGCACATACACTGGCATGCGAAGTCACAGAAGAAGCATGCTTCGGATACCGAAGTGAAAGCCAAGGCGTCTAAAGGCAAGGTTTCTCGATTGGCCATGAAAGGTCTCATAGACAACCTAATCTCTGCTGTAAAGGGTTTGAAGTGGAAACCGGACAACACGGAATGGGGCGAGTACTACACATTCACCAATTATTCAGATACGAACTTCGATCGAAAGAAAGAGCTGGTTTCGAGTTACATCGATAAGTCAAGCCCTAAGTCGCTCTGGGATTTGGGGGCTAACGACGGGACGTTCAGCTCCATTGGGGCATCCAAAGGAATTCATACGGTTGCCTTTGATATCGACCCAATCGCAGTAGAGAAAAACTACCGGAGGGTAAGAAAGGAAGGGATACCGATGTTACCGTTACAGCAGGATCTTACAAACCCTACGCCAGCCATAGGTTGGGCGCATACAGAGCGCGACAGCTTACAGATGCGAGGAAAAGCAGATACCGTGATGGCACTCGCGTTAATCCATCACATCGCAATTAGTAACAACGTTCCGCTTGAACGAATCGCCGAATACTTATCTAAACTCTGTAATCATTTGATTATCGAATTTGTACCAAAAGAAGACTCACAGGTTAAAATCCTTTTGGCAACTCGTGAAGACATCTTCCCTCAATACCACTTAGATGGTTTCGAACAAGCATTCTCACAATATTTTGATGTTGTAGAGAAGGACCAAGTAGGGGATTCTCACAGAACCCTATATCTGCTAAAAACAAAATAGATTTATGTTTAAGAACAAACCCTGGCACGTACTGTTCTTCGCTGCCTTTCCACCTATATTTCTCTATGCTCAGAACATCGAACTCGTTCAAATGAGCGATGTGTGGAGACCTCTCGGGATTATTATTGGGTTGAGTGTTGTTCTTGTTTTAATACTACGTTTCATCTTTAAATCATGGGCAAAAGCCGGAATTCTTACTTCGGTGATAATGCTTCTAGCTCTGAGTTTCGGACCTTACTACGATCACTGCTACAGCTGGGAAATTCCATTCTACCCGAAGAACATTCGGTGGGATCACAACTTCTACAAATGGTCGTCCTTGGCTATCATCACGTTGGTAGTTTGGAGGTTGATAAAGACGAAGAAAGAGCCAATTAAGCTAAATTCATTGTTGAACTTTATTTCGATAGCCTTGATAGCATTCAGCGCATTTAACATCTATCAGTTCAAACAAAAAGCTGTAGAGCTAGACGAGC
>CAJXLR010000384.1 GCA_913056425.1 uncultured Bacteroidota bacterium | reverse complement strand
GTAAGCACCCATTTCGATGTAGAGCTCACTTAAGTTATTGTAACTGTCCCTTACTTCTCGTTTTGCCCCAATCTCACTCGAAAGTTCGAGCACGCCATTTAAATAGTTTAGTGCAGAATCACTCCTACCCGTGAGCTTATAAACAGTGCCAATTCCCTTCATAGAACTCAACATACCTTTTTTGTCGCCAAGCTCTTCCTGAATCTCGAGTGCTTTCTGCTGATACTCTAATGCCTTTTCAAAAGCATCTTGAGCTGCATATACATCTCCGATGTTGGTGTAGGATTCGGATTCACCCCGTTGGTTTCCGAGTTTTTTGCGTGTGTCGAGCGAGCGCATGTGAAGGTCCAACGACACATCGTAAGCGCCATCTTCGTAGGCAATGATGCCCATGTTATTCAAAATTCCTGCGATTTGACTTTCATCACCAAGCTTTTCAAAAATCTCTAAGGCTCGCTTATAATAAAGATTGGCCTGAGGATAGTTCCCCTGCAAATAGTATACGGTGCCGATATTACTAAAGGTTTTGCCTAAACCCTCTTCATTGCCAATGTCTTGCATGATTCTCAATGAACTCATGTACTCTTCGATGGCATCCGAATAATCTCCTGTTTGGGTATAAACAGCACCCTTTGCGTTGTGTGAGGTGGCCATGCCTTTCTGGTCACCAATCTCTGTCATCAATTCGAGCGATCGCTCTTGATAGCTCAGTGCGGTGGAATAAATCGCCTTGTAGTAATTAATGATGCCCAGATTACTGTAAGACAATGCGATACCTCGTTTAAATCCAAGCTTTTGCGAAAGGAACAAAGCCCTGTTGGCGTACTTCTCAGAACCAACAATGTCGTTATTAAAAAACTCTCGACTAAGTTCATAGAGCAGAATCACCTTATTGGTGTCCTGCTTTGATGTTCTCAAAACCTGAAATAGGCTATCAATCTTTGCTTGATCCTGTGCGAGTAGTCCCGAAGTTGCTAAACCAAGTAAACCGATTAGCGCTATGCGTTTTATCCTTAACATGTTTCCTATGAATTATTCAAAGTAAGCAGGATAATTTGATAGTTCAAAAACTTCCTTTCATCCATCATTCGACTTAATGTATAATTTCATCGTCAGAACGTTGCAATTATGCTGAAGCTATCTTTCTTTTTCCATGTCTTTGTTTTAAGCTGCCTGGTCAGTACAGCACAAGTGCAATTGAGGTTTGTTAATGCCTCGCCTGATAGTGCGTACGGCTCGGTGGACTTTTACATTGATGGCTTGCTCGCGGCAGATAGTGTTGCGTTTCAATATACCTCTATGGACCTCAGTGTCGACACCAATACCAACATTACAATTCATGTATGTCCTGCGTCAAGCCAAGATACAAGCTCATCTATATATCGAACCGAAATAACTACAGGAATCCCTGAAAGGCGCTTGTTCATTTTCAATGGTCTAACCTCAGCAGGATATGAACAAAATATGGAACCAAGTCTGATCGAATGGCTAGGTTACCTAGATACAGCAAGGCTAGAAGGGTTCACCAATTTTGGTGTAGCAAATTTTACTGGTGATCTGAAAAAATTTGATTTACGTGAGACTTCCAATTTGAATGGAATCATCACAAACGATTTAGAAAGCAATGCTGTCACATCCTACGACTACATAGAAACCTTAAACTATACGTTGCTGGTTCAAGACAGTTTGAGCGAAATCACACTACGTGAACTTAACTTCGATCTAGCCCATCGCGGCCTCTCAGGAGATGCTGCACATTTACTGCTCACAGGCTTCTCAAATCCGTCAGTCAACAACGATGGTCCAGCGCTACAGCTTATGTTACTTCCAGATACCGCTGGAAGTTTGATACCATTCGACAATAAGACTAGCACAATACAAATCGTGAACAACAGCTATGATCCAGCGCTTCAGTTCATCGATGTGTATATTGGGTCGAGTCTACGTGCAAATGACTTGGAGTTTAGGTCTGCAACTGCTTATTTACCGATCGGAACTGCAGTGGAAAACACCATCGGAATTGCAGCTGGTTCTTCCACCAGCGCCATGGACACCCTCACTTCCATCCGACTCACCACATCATCCGATGATCAGCATCAACTGATTGTAAACGGGGCTACACAAACCAATCTTGTACCATTTCAACCGCTAGAAATACTTAAAACTAACACAAGAAATACCGCTACCCTAGGTTACAACGTTGATGTGAAATTGGCAAATAGCAGCCCAGATTTACCAATAGCTGACTTTGTTGAGTTTGATCTTATCAATGAAGCAACTAATGATGACGGTAACACAGCTCTACATTTGGCATCACATTGTGGTCATGTTGGAGTTG
>CAJXLR010000383.1 GCA_913056425.1 uncultured Bacteroidota bacterium | reverse complement strand
GCTATTGGTACCAAAACAATTACGGTTTCGGGTCAGGATTTTGACCAAACCTGCATTTACCGAATCGATATTCACGGTCCGGGAAATCAACTTGGAATTCGATTTGCTCGAGTAACGAATGAGATTGTACACCCGTTTTACTTTAAATCCACGTTTAGTGGTTCTGATCCACAGGTTAAATTCCACCGAATCGGAATATTGGAAGACAATTCATACTACGTGACCCGAAATGGTATAGGCGGAAATACATTTGATGGACCGGATGATGCGATTCTTCTGTTCAACAACAAAGATGAATTTGTCACACCGGTTGCGGTGAGTAGTGGTGGATCTCTGTACAGAGATTACTTTAAGAAGCCTTATGGTGTGGTTACTACAGTTCAGCCACCGCAGATTCAAGCACGAGGGAATCAAGACTTTATTTACTCCACAATTTCTCCGGAAGGAGTTATTAAAGTTCAGTACATCGAATACATCGAGACAGAGTTTGGGGCGACGTATGAACCTCGCATAATGACCACAAACGAAGATGAAGCGGATGCTTTTCTAACGCTGCCATACCGATTTGATGAACCAAAAGGTCTGTCGCTCACAGGAGATGGGACCAATCACATTTTTGTAACGGACGCGGTTAAAGATTCGATTTATCTCTTCTCATTGAATGGTTTTGAGGGAGTTAAACCTCCTCCTGGCTACAGTACAAATCGCTATATCAATGTGTCTTTTGGAGGTACCGGTAATGGACCAATGCAGTTTCGGAATCCTTCGGGTGTCGCCTACAAGAATCGAATTGTCTATGTTGCCGATGCAGGTAATGGTCGGGTTGTGCGATTTAAGCTAACTTCCGATTTCGATTAATCGTTTCACCGTTTTTTGTCGATCTATTTTTCCAGATTCCAAGTAATCAAATTCGTCCGTCCACAAAAACAGTTTTGGCGCGTAAACCGATTGGATGTGCTGTTTTATTCGTTCTTCGATTTTAGCTTGATTTTTGATTCCCACAAAAACCAATTTCTCACCTAATAGCTCGTCGTCAACTTTCCAGCAAAAAAATGTTAGATCGATGGGGTGGATTGCTCGAGTGATTTGGTTTTCAACATCGTGGAGTTGGAGCTTTATGCCCCCCGAGTTGACAACGTCATCCACTCGACCTAGATACTCGAAACCATCCGGATAAAGTTCAACAACATCGTTGGTGGAAACAGATATACCGACATCCGGTATTTCAATGACTAGCGTATTGTGCTCCGACAAACTTAGGTAGACACCATCAAGCGCTTTGAATTTCGTCTGCTTTTTGGAGAGATTCCTCAATGCAATATGGCTAGCTGTTTCGGTCATCCCGTATGAGTGCCAGAATTGTGTGGTTGAGTCTGTACCCAGTTCTTGGATTTTAGAAAGAAGGGTTGAAGACACTTTGCTTCCTCCAAGAAGCACGTTGTTGAATCGGAGGAGCTTTTTCACCGATTCCGGGTTCCTCAATATGTGGTCGAGTTGATACGGGACCAAGGAAACAAAAGTATACGAGTGTTTTTGATGAATTGTTGCCATTGGGTCGGCACTTGGACTAACAACCGAGTAGTCCCAATCAAAAATCAACGAACGATACATCATCATGCGTCCACCAATCTTGTTTACATCTATACAGATTAAAACGTTTTCATGATTGAGACGAAGTGCTTTTTTTGTGTTATTGGCGCTCCAACGAATGAGTTCATGAGGCAGTTGGATGGTCTTGGGTTTTCCCGTAGAACCGGATGTTTTGATTGTTACATCCCTTCCAGAATTCCAGTTGTTAACTATTTCATTTAAACGCATGAGCGGATAGCGCTAAGCAAACCTTCTATTTGCGATTCGCTATTGTAAATGTGCGTGGAAATTCGAATGCAATTGAGGTCACTCTCGCCAACAAAGCGAATCACCCATTTGTTTTCACGCAGCTTTGAATAAAGCGCTCGAGTATCTTGATTATCGAAAACAAACGAAATCAATCCACCTCTTGACATCTTTTCAGTAGGAGTGACAATAGAAATTCCATTCATATGCTGCAGACCTTCCAGAACCATGTCGTTAAGGTCACCAATTCGCTGGTAAATCTTATCCTTACCAACCTGATCGAAGAACGAAACGGCAGCATTCCAGCCTGCATACAAGGCGGAGTTTTGGGTTCCATAATGAAAGCGGTGCGCATTATCGACGTATCCTTCAAGCTTGCTGTCGTCATCCGAGAGCTTCCACCCGGTATCGCTGTATCCACCAACAAAATAAGGTGTGAGTTCTTGTATTAGGTCTTCTCGTGCGTATAGGAAGCCGGTTCCTTTAGGTCCGAGATTCCATTT
>CAJXLR010000382.1 GCA_913056425.1 uncultured Bacteroidota bacterium | reverse complement strand
CCAAGAACTCTCCGTATTTGGCATCGAAGATTACTTTAACGAATCCTTCTTTTGCTCCGGCGGCACTTGCTTTCCCGCTTGCAGAGAATGGGAACTTACCTACTTTGATATCATATCCGGCTTCCTTCGCTTTGGCTTCTGTGTATCCTACAGATGCGATTTCAGGAGCGCAATAGGTACAACCAGGGATGTTATTGTAATCTAATGGTTCTGGATTCTCTCCTGCCATTTTCTCAACACAGATGATACCTTCAGCACTAGCTACGTGCGCCAAAGCCGGGCCATCAACGATATCACCAATCGCGTAAACACCCGGAACATTTGTTTGGTAGTAATCGTCTACCACAACTTTTCCCTTTTCGGTTTTGATGCCCATGGTTTCTAAGCCAATACCTTCTAGGTTTGTCTGGATTCCAACTGCAGAAAGGACGATTTCCGCTTCCATCTCTTCCATTCCTTTTGATGTCTTGATAGAAACTTTGCAGTTCTTTCCTTTCGTATCCACCTTCTCAACTGACGCATTGGTCATCACGTTGATTCCTTGCTTCTTAAATTCTTTTGCTAGCGCTTTTGATACTTCCTCGTCCTCGTTTGGTACGATATTCGGCATGTACTCCACAAGAGTTACATCCGTACCCATGGCATTGTAGAAATACGCAAACTCAGATCCGATTGCCCCACTGCCTACAACTACTATTGATTTCGGTAGTTTCGGAAGCACCATGGCTTCATGGTATCCGATAATCTTTTTCTTATCAATCTTAAGACTAGGTAATTCGCGTTCACGAGCTCCGGTTGCTAGAATGATGTTTTTAGCTTCCAAGGTGGTTTTCTTACCATCGTTGTCTACTTCAACTTTTCCTTTTCCAACAAGCTTACCAAAGCCTTGGTGAACTTCAATCTTGTTTTTCTTCATCAAGAATTGAATTCCCTTACTCATGCCATTGGCAACATCGCGACTTCGCTTTACAACAGCACCAAAATCAGCTTCTGCGTCCTTTACTTTAATCCCGTAGTCTTCCGCGTGATTGATGTAGCTAAAAACCTGTGCAGATTTAAGCAGCGCTTTCGTTGGAATACAACCCCAGTTCAAGCAAACACCACCTAACTCAGCTTTCTCAACAATACCTACCTTCATACCTAGTTGAGCACCGCGAATTGCAGCAACATATCCACCAGGTCCACTTCCGATTACGATTAAGTCTAATGCCATTGTTTAAATTTTCTGCAAAAGTAAATTATTGGTTGGAGAAGACCATTACAAATCAAACACGCTGGAGTAGGTCACCAAGACGCTTTTTACTCGGTTGTCGTTGACATATTCCTCTTCTAAGAAAGTATCCCAGAAATCACCTCGTCTGATATCATAGTTGGTGTTCCAAGTATGCCAGCTCATTCCTTGCATCCGGTTTTCGTTGCGTTTCATGGCCGGATATAATCCGCTGTCGAAAGATAGATGCTCAATGCCACTCGCCTTCATCTTTTCGGTTAGACGCCTAATTTGAGCGTCTTGCACAGCTTCACTTTCGGAAATAAGACTTGTTGGCATATAAAAGCACGCAGCATAGCCTTCTTGCGCAAGTCTGTTTAACACCCGATATGCTTTAGGGTTGGAAGACTCAACAATGATGTCACTTTTTGATATGCTATCTATTGCCGACAAACCGGTAAAAAGAACCTCAGCATTATCCTCGCTGAGATTCTTCACGTCGATCCAAAGTCGTTTGACTTTCTCGAAGTCAGTTGCCTCTGTGTACTCTAGAAGCGTAAGACCTGACATCACGACGTCTTCACCGTGACCAACTGCGATTTGGTTGTCGATGATCTTAACATCAAGTTCCACATAAGAGAATTGATCTCCACTCAATACATCATTAAGCTTACCCAGGGAATTTACCCTATGCACCCCAACTGAGAATTTTGAGCCATACGACCATGTCCCGGTGTCGTTTTTTATTAGTCTACTTCGATATGGATTATCGGCCCCGTAAAGCTTCCGACCTGCAACAAGAAGTGAATCATGGTTCAGAAACTTGAAAAAATCCCCTTCTTCTGTCTGCCCGTTTACGCCTAACCCTGTATACCTGAGCATCCAATCGAACAATAAGTCATTCGTAAAAGTCGAATTCTGATTATACCAACTATCAAAATCCTTTTCATTTAAAAACCTAACATCTTTATGCTTTATGCCGGTTTCTTCTGACAAATTTAAAACATATAGTTTTTAATAATTTTTGGCCAGTCATTAAATTATTTTTAATCATAAAGTAAAAAAAAAAGATATAGACTCATCAAACTTCCGGTTTTCGACCCGCCAAGATTAAATTTTTTTCGCTCGTC
>CAJXLR010000381.1 GCA_913056425.1 uncultured Bacteroidota bacterium | reverse complement strand
ACCTAAGCTCAAAAATTCGACAAGTATAAGTATGATACAAAGGATATGAAGTGCAGAGTTGTGAACTCCATATTTGCACAACATCATTCCCTCCGTGATTCTCTCAAAATTGTTGTTCATTTCAATCTCATTTTTTTTAAGAGACAAAATGAGGATTTGTGTCACGAATTGAGGAAAAACTAAAAGGCGTTTCCGGAGTTGAACGCATAACATCTTCAAGTCAAGAAAACACAGCAACCATCAATGTTGAGGTAGAGCGCGGGTATAACACCTCAGTTGCACTTGAAGATGTAAAAAATGCCGTTAACGCGATAAACTCATTCCCGGATGGACTGGAAACACCCATTGTTATACTGCGAGAAAATATCAATGAGACGGTTTCTTTCTCTTTAAACGGTTCAGGAGTAGATCGGCAAACACTAAAAGCAGAGGCTCGAAAAGTAGAAAAAGAGTTGCTCCGCTTTGATGGGATTTCCAAAGTAGATTTATCCGGATTTCCAGATGAAGAAATTGAGATAGCACTGAACGAAGAAGCCATGCGTGCGTTCGAACTCAGCTTTGACATGGTGTCTGCTGCTGTTCGGAGTGCAAATATTGATGTCACCGGAGGTACGATCAAGACGGAAGACGAAGAAGTTTTGATTCGAGGAAGGAACAAGGGCTACTATGCTGCTGAATTAGAACAGATTGCCATAAAATCAGGTAGCAGTGGGCAGATAATACGTCTCAAAGATATCGCGAAAATTACCGACAAATGGGCCGACAACCCCAATAAAACGGTGATCAACAAGGAGTTAGGTGTTGAAGTGAAAGTTAGTAGCACCGATGATCAAAACTTAATGGACAATGCCGCGATTGTCCGTCAGTACATCAAAGACTACAACGAAAAAAGTCAACACATAAAAGCTACGCTCATCTCAGACCGAAGTGTAAACCTGAACGAACGGCGAGACCTTCTGGTTAAGAATGGCGGGATGGGAATGATTTTGGTACTGATTTTACTAGCGCTGTTCCTAAACATACGCATAGCGTTTTGGGTTGCCGTTGGTATACCCATCTCGTTCTTTGGGATGATTATACTTGCCATGTATTATGGGGTTACCATCAATGTGATCTCGTTGTTTGGGATGATTATCGTCTTAGGTATTTTGGTAGACGATGCTATTGTAATCGCTGAAAACATCTATCACCACTATGAGATGGGGAAAAGTGCGATACGGGCTGCAATTGATGGGACACTGGAGGTAATTACAGCCGTACTATCTGCCGTGTTCACCACCATGATCGCCTTCTCGTTCTTCTTTATGGTTGATGGCAGACCGGGTGACTTTTTCAGTGAGCTTTCCTTTGTGGTAATTGCCACCTTAGCCATTTCACTGATTGAAGCACTAATCATTTTGCCTGCCCACGTTGCTCATTCTAAAGCCCTTCACACGAAGGCAAAGGATAAATCAAAACTGGAAAAGGCAACCGATAAAATCATGTACTTCATGCGTGATAAACTTTACGCTCCTGTTTTAAGAGCAGCGTTGAAGTACAAACTCGTAGTTGTGGTTAGCGCGATTATGTTATTGGGTATAACCGGTGCTGCATTTAAAGGGGGCAAAATAAGAGCAACATTCTTTCCGTTTATTGAACGTGATAACATTGCCATTGCGCTTTCAATGCCAAGTGGGACCCGTGAACACATTACGGAAGAGAAACTCGTTCAAATTGAAAAAGCTGTTGACCGAGTGAATGAGCGACTTACCGCTGAGCGGGAAGACGGACTGCCGGTAATTGAAAACGTAGTTCGAAAAGTTGGTCCGAACACGCACACCGGAAACCTGGCTATCCAACTACTGAAAGGTGAAACACGAAACATCCCAGCATTTAAGATTGAGAATTTAATTCGTGAAGAAGCTGGTACCATATCAGGTGCAGAAAAGGTCACGTTTGGTGTGGCTAGTCCGTTTGGAAAGCCTGTATCCATAACACTTTTAAGTCAAGACTTCAATCAGCTGAATAAGGCAAAAACTGAGGTTCGAGAGGTTATGATGACCTATTCGGAGCTCAAAGATGTGGTGGAAAATACTCAGCTGGGACCTCAAGAAATACGACTAAAGCTCAAGGAAAAGGCCTACGCCTTAGGGTTAACCGAGGCAACCATTTTGCGACAAATCCGACAGGGTTTCTTTGGAGATGAAGTTCAGCGTCTGCAACGTGGTATTGATGAAGTGAAAGTGTGGGTGCGTTACGATGAGGTCTACCGATCATCGGTTAAAAATTTGGAAGATATGCGAATTCGCACTGCAAATGGTTCCTATTCGCTCCGCGAATTAGCGACATACACTAAAGAGC
>CAJXLR010000380.1 GCA_913056425.1 uncultured Bacteroidota bacterium | reverse complement strand
ATCATGCTTCGCGTTGCCTCGGTGGTCAAAGCAAGAGAAACTCCCTTCCAAAGGAGGTACAACTTCCGAAAGAGTGACTGGGGATCCTTCTCGGAGGACATCAAATCGTACCTCACATTCGATCACGTGGTTGAAAATAATGAGAAGTTCATAGACAGTGTTCGTAGGGCATCCAACAAGAACATTGCTCGCGGATGCCGAACGAAACACATCCCTGGACTGGAACAGTCCGCCAAAGATCTCCTGAACGCATATAATCAACAGTACAATCTGGACTCGTTTTCTCAAAAAACAACCGAACTAAGCCACGAGTTGTTACACTCGATAGGTTCATCAAGACAGCAGCAATGGATGGAAATGATAAACTCTAAAGTCACTCCAAATCAGGTAGCAAGTTGTCTCTGATCCGGGAAGAAGTCTACAGGACAAATTCTGTCAATGTGCCAGCACATCGAAGATGGGTTTGAGAACAAACTTCTAACGGGAGCAGTGTTTGTAGATCTCACTGCAGCGTACGATACCGTCAACAAAAAAATAATGCTCCAAAAACTGTTCAAGATGACCCATGACCGACATCTCACCTCCTTGATAGCAGAACTGATGTCTAATCGGCGTTTTTTTGTTCAAATGGGTCCACGTAAAAGTAAGTGGAAAGTGGCAAAAAATGGTCTCCCCCAAGGAGGCGTACTGGCGCCTTTACTGTTCAACGTTTACACAAATGACCAGCCTCTGTCAACAGATACAAGAAGCTTCATATATGCTGATGACCGTGCCACGCTTGCTCAAGGTAAAAATAAACGCGAAGTGGAGGGAAAGCTGATGAAGTGCCTGTCAGAGCTTAGCGACTACTATCATGCGAACAGGTTGAAAGCGAACCCCGGGAAAACAGTCAGTTGTATGTTCCACCTGAATAATCGCCGAGCCGCACATGCCTTAGAACTTCAATGGAACAGCGTCAAAATTGAACATGATGCAGGTCCCAAATATCTTGGTGTAACGCTAGACCGAACATTGAGTTTCAGGCAACACTGTGAGAACTTTGCTGGTAAAATACAATCCAGAAATAACCTGCTTTCAAAACTAGCAAATTCGAGGTGGGGAGCTAGTCCTCACGTAATGAGAACCACTGCATTGGCAATGTGTTACTCAGTGGCTGAATATGCCTGCCCGGTCTGGCTCGATAGCACCCACTCGAAGCTCATCGATGTCGCTCTCAATGAAACCTGCCGTAAAATAACAGGATGCATGAAAAGTACCCCCATCAGTCAACTGTACAACCTCAGTGGGATAGCTCCGCCCTTGATACGGAGGAAATGCCATCTGATGACCGAGAAACAGAAACAGGAGACTGACCCACGACATCCACTGTATGGTGCGCTTCCATCGGATCGAAGACTCAAGTCAAGATACAGCTTTCTGAACAAAGAGTTTGCTCTCCAATTGCCACCTGAGAAATACAAAGAACGTTTCTGGCGTCTCCAAAACAAAAATAACTTCCACCCTACTAACTATCGCGAGGCCCTACCACCCGGAGGTTCCCTGAAATGGTGCACATGGAAAACACTGAACAGGCTTAGATGTCTGAAAGGAAGAAGCAAGGACACGCTGAAAAAGTGGGGCGTAATCACAGACAACAAATGTGCTTGTGGTGAGGTGCAAACAATGGAGCACATTGTCCGAAGCAGCGGACTCACCATGAACCAGCTGTTCGAAGCTACTCCAGAAGCCGTGCAACTAGCTGAGAAGTGGCAAGCAACTCTTTGATTTAGACTTGTGGCATTGGGATGGACACGACGATGATGATCGACAACTTGTTGTAATTGAACCAATCCGTGAGTATTTCCAATTCATTTTGCATACTGCAGTCATTGAATTTTGCAGCTTTAACAATCGACGTATCATCGGCAAAAATTGTGTTTACACATCGTGAACTCTTTTCTTCGCGAAAACGCCTGAGTTGGAAATGTAACTGCATTAGCCCTAAGACTGCGAAAGATTATCACCTGAAAGAGCAACGAGACTATAATTTCAATTGGTCAATAGGTTTCTTCTGCAGGTGACCAAAAAAATGTTTCTCTAAATTAAAGTAGCGTCATAAATTTTGTTGTCGCAATTGGTGTAACTCTCAGAAATGTACTTGGGTACAAATTGTCGCTTTTTAATGCTTGGGTTGAGACTTCGTTGGGAATTAACTGTCGCTTGGAAGGATTTGTCGTGGGAAGTTAGCCAAAATGATGTTGTGCCGTATTCTCGTTTTGTGCTCTAGTAATTTTCGCTTCTTTCTCGATCAGCTGAGCACTGTTTACATCGGGTTTGGCTCCCCCTAGCGCTCGTCCTCAGAACGATCGAAT
>CAJXLR010000379.1 GCA_913056425.1 uncultured Bacteroidota bacterium | reverse complement strand
TATTGGTGGATGGTGAAGCTTGGATTTGCCTTTGCAGGAGCACTTAGTGGTCTCATTTTGACCTTGGTGAATTACCAAAGTGGTGCAGAAGTGCAGCCAGAGGGCGCTGTGACTGGTCTTCGTTTAGTATTCTCGGGTCTCCCAATTATCTGTACGCTTATTGCTATTGCGGTGATGTGGAACTACAAGGTAGATGAGAATTACGCCAAGGAAGTTCGTGCGCAATTAGATGCTCGAAAGGCCGCTGAAGCTTAACGATTATTCAAACCAACCAATATGTCTTTTAGAGGAGATAAATTCATGTCACTTGCAGGAGGACCATCTCTTGCAATGTCAACAGCAGAGCTTCAGGCAGAAGCTAAAAAGTTGCTCGATGCCGGTATTCACGGTATTTGTTTTAGCGCCTATGACGAGGGTCAGGCACCTGGTGATCAACTGACAGAAGCACAGATTCGTCGCAAGCTGGAGATCTTGAAGCCGCACGTAGGATGGGTTAGAACGTTTTCTTGTACAGAAGGAAATGAGATTATTGCTCGAGTAGCTAACGAATTAGGTATTAAAACACTGGTAGGCGCTTGGCTCGGCGATGATTTAGCAAAAAACGAAGAAGAGATTGCTGGTCTAATCGCACTTTGTGGCGAAGGCGTCGTTGATGTTGCCGCTGTAGGAAATGAAGTATTGTATAGAGAGGATCTAGAATCGGCCCAATTGCTTGAGTATATCAATCGTGTAAAGGCACAGGTAAATGGTGTGCCCGTTGGGTATGTGGATGCGTATTATGAGTTTACTGATTATCCTGCTATTGCCGATGCGTGTGATGTTATTTTGGCCAATTGTTATCCGTATTGGGAAGGTTGTTCGCTAGAGTACTCGCTCATGTATATGAAGCAGATGTATCAAGAAGCAAAGGATGCAGGACGTGGTCAAAAGCGTGTAATCATCACCGAAACGGGCTGGCCTTCGAGCGGTCAAAGTATCGGTGGTGCTCATGCGTCGTTCAACAATAGCCTCAAGTATTTTATTAATTCTATTCGATGGTCGAACGAAAGTGGCATCGAAATGTTCTATTTTTCATCGTTTGATGAAAGTTGGAAAGTTGAAAAAGAAGGTGATGTTGGAGCTGCATGGGGACTTTGGGATAAAAATGAGAAGCTTAAGTTTTAGTCTTTTAGCGGCGATAGTCGTTTTTAGTTCTTGCGGAAAACAAATCGAGGAACCGAAAGACCATAAGGTTTATGTAATCAGCAGAACCTCAGGACAGCCCTTGTCCAATGTGGAAATGCATTTGAATGGTCAGTTTCATTCTTATACGCCTTTAGACGGTACTGCTCAGGAAACAGATTTGCTTAGAACCGATTCTCTCTACCCGGTAGATCCAGAATTCCAGTATACTTTAATTGCAGAAGTGGAGAATGCCACTTCGCTAAGCACTACGTATTGGGCAACTAAAGTGGCTACGCAAGAAGATAGTCTAGCGATAGCCTATTTAAAAGACCTACAGAATACCGTGGGACTGCTGCCTACCGTGCCTTATGGGAATCTTGTAAGCACTTACGATCAAGCTTTGGCAGCCATTGCATTTATCCTGGCCGGTGAAATGCAGAGCGCAGAGCGCATCTTTGACTATTTCTCTGCGGATACATTCGCGGCCGAGTGTTGGTAAAAAAGCTTTCATATGGGGATTCAAGTTCTTGATGACATTGTGCTGCCATCCTGCTATAGATATAATCTGGACACTGCCTCTGGAATTGAGGCTTTAAAACAGAATTTATATTAGGTGTGACTGATGGAGAAGACGATTAATTAATGCGAGCTCATTTGATTCAAAGCATGATTGGTATACAATCGGTAATTTATCGGATGTTGTCATGACATCACGATGGATTTCGACCCCGTAATGAGGTCGTGAAATAATCAGTTGCTTCAGGAATTTGTTCAACTTTGTAAACTATTAGTCTAAGTTTAATGAACTTGATGAAATCCGGGCACGAAAAGTCATGCATCGTCAAGATCATGTTGGAATTTGAAGTACTGATCTCTCAAAAACTGATTCTGAGATAAATTCTCAGAACCAGTGATGACCAGTATAATGGATCCATTCAATGCTCATTAAATGGATCCCTCAAATTTCCCATTAATCAAATGTGTGAATACCTTTCATGAAATCCGTTGTCACAATCCTATTGTCAATTTTGGGGGCTTCAATGAGCACTCGGCAATCATGTAGAATATGAGTGCTTTTTAGTTGCTTTTCATTATTTCTGCAAATTTTTGCAGTAATAATTTAAAAATCTAGTCGAAGGCTGTTTCTTTCAGTCAACTCTTTTGCGAAATTCAACAAATTCATTCTGCTT
>CAJXLR010000378.1 GCA_913056425.1 uncultured Bacteroidota bacterium | reverse complement strand
CGTCATAAACTTGGAATTTTAACGGTTTTGGGGCACGCACTCCAATACGACATCCTATGTAATAAACAATGTATGCCTCACCACCACACCCGTTGATAACATCAACCAACTGATGCAGCGCCTCGGTACCACCCGTTACGTAGCTGAGTGGACAAAGCACATAAACAATCCTTTTTTTCGCTGCTGTTTGCAATCTTCTTATCTGCCCCCCTATTCCACCAAAACCCGAAACACCTCCTGATAATCTCCATCGGTGAAGCGTAAAAAATACAGACCGTGCACCACCCCCGTGCTCAGGTCGATGGTGAATTCTGAGGTTCCCAGGACGGCTTTAATGTTCCCTTCCAAAACAGTGGCTCCCCTCAAATCGAACATTTCATAGTCCAGGCTCCTGTCTTTCTCTGAGGTTACGTATACGTTTACAATACCATCTGCACTCGGCACCGGCCCAACCTTCACACTAAACTCGTCGTAAATCGTATAATTCACACTAATTGAATCCCAATTCTCAACTTTCCACAAACCACCGGAGACGCTACCTGCCCACAACCGCTTACCGGTTGGATCATTCGGGTCAAATAGCATCGTGCGCGTTCTCCCACCAACGTTTTGAGGACCGCGTTCTTCCCAAACCACGGAGTAATTGTCTTGTATTTTCCCGGTGAATATGCCTCTTCCATGAGATGCCACGACCATAGTCAAGTCGTTTGGGCGTATCCGAAGCATGTTCACCTTTAAATTGGCAAATCCGTCGTTTATGAGCTTCCAGTTAGTATTAGCGCCATCCAACTTGGTTGTCATCATTACCCCAGCTTCAGTTCCTAAGTAACACACTTCCGTGTTTTCCGGGTGCAACTCGGCCCAGCGAATTGGAATGTCCGGTAGATTCCCTTCATGCGAAGACCATGTTGGATTGTCCGACACCGCATCTTTGCTTTCCCAAACAGTCTCAACGCCATAATTGGAATACACCGCAATCAAATGATTCGCATCTTTCGGATTCACATAAATGGAACGACAATAAGCATCCGGTAATGTGGATGACCGATCCAAGTTTATAGGTAAATACGTATCGTCCGTTGTGTTTGCATTGTCAATCCGGTAGATAGGTCCACCGGAAGACCGACCAATGAACACGGTATTTGGCTTATCCGTTGCTATTCCAATCGCACTGAAGGTCCCAAAATTGCGAGACGCTTTTTCCCAATCCTCAGCAGTTGCTGTTCGTGCGTTCGTCAAACGCCACAAGCCTCGATTAGTTAATTGATACAAGATGTTCGGATCATTTGGATCCATCTCTATCGGATTGATAAACAGCGTGTTGTTGTTCACAATGTTTTCATTTGTCAAGGTATCAATAACGTCGTGATTATTTCGATACAACCTTCGGTATTGTGTAGTCGTGTAAAAAATATCCGGATCCTCGTGATCGATATTACAGTAACTGCCATCTGCCCAAGACAACTGTCTAAACTCCGAAACACCTTCACCTTGCGACCCTAACGAACCGTTGTCTTGCGTTCCGCCAATCACAAATGAATTTCCCTTCTGACGCGCGATATCACACGCATAGAACTGGGTCACATTGTAGTTGGCATTCAAGTTTTCGAAGAAAGGCGTATCTGCTTTGATATCATCGCATTTATAAATACCCCCATCATTACCAAACAAAACCGTATCCGCGGTTTTGAAATAAATTTCATGTTGATCCACATGTACATATTGCAAATCACTTTTTTTACGACGGTCGCCTTCAAAAAGTAATTGCCAATTCTCTCCTCCATCGGTAGATCGATACACATTTAACCCACCAACAAGTAAAAAATCTTCATCATCAGGTGCCACCTGTACAATCAAATCATACCAGCCCTGCTTCTTTGCAAGATTACGATCTCCACCAGGCAAACTCAGCCTGCGCCAGTTTAGACCTTTGTCGTCTGATCTAAAAACTCCATGAATTTTGTTTGAATCCGACGAAATACTCGAGGTTGGAATAGCGTACATCACATTTGCATTGGAAGGTGCTGTAGCCAACTCAATCCTCCGATTGGTTGGTGTCATTCCGTTCATCCGCTTTTCCCATGATCCCGCATCACCTGTGGTCGAAAAGTAGATACCATCCGTATCAAAATTTCCTATACACACCACCATTTCGTTATCGGCTGTTAATTCAATATCCGTAGTTCGGTTTGACAGTGACCCTAAGTCCTCACCCAACACCTTTTCCCACGTATTTCCTCCGTCTTTACTCCGCATAAGTCCTGCAACTCGTGTGGCGACGTAAACATCGGAAGTAACCGGATGAACCAACATATCGTGGCAATACCAAAAAGTATCAGTGAGCGTGGACGTCAATTGAACCCAGCTATCACCTCC
>CAJXLR010000377.1 GCA_913056425.1 uncultured Bacteroidota bacterium | reverse complement strand
ACCCAAATCGATACTGGGAGATTCAGGTGGAAGTAGTGTCAAAGGTTCGACTTTTATCCAACTGAAAACCTCTCCTGGCTCTATCTTTATCTCAATACTTGTCGCTTGGGCTGGTGAGAAACTATTCTCGAGAATCTTACCACACTCATTCTCATCCATCATCGTGCCTTGGCCGCCAACTGGCAGGGTACCAGATGCTAGCACAGGTATCCTATTTGTGACTGAACTGATTTGAGCGGAAACATTCCCCTCACAATCAATAGACACATCGCCATACGGTCTCCAGTTAGGTAAATTAAGCGAGAAGTAATATTCACTCGAAACCGATGAAGCAGAACTCAGTTCCGTTCTAAGCTCGAAAGACTCTGAAAAAGGTTTATTCTGTAGTGCGGATGAAAATGATTTAGCTGAGGCAAACATATATATCGTAACAGTACCCACACCAATTGACGATTTCAAAAAACCGGATTTAAGACCGTTAATCAGTTCAAGTCAAACCATTTCGAAGTACCTGAAGAAAGATGACATCGTCAGTTACGAGTCAACCACTGTCCCGGGTTGTACAGAAGAGGTATGCGTCCCTGAGTTAGAAAGAAGCGGACTAACGTTTAATAAAGACTTCTACTGTGGTTATTCTCCTGAGAGAATTAACCCAGGTGATAAAATCAATACCCTCACAAAAATCCAAAAAATCACATCCGGATCAACACCGGAAATTGCAGACTTTGTTGATGAACTTTACAAGTCCATTATAACTGCTGGCACGTTTAAAGCACCAAGTATGAAAGTGGCTGAAGCCGCAAAGGTGGTGGAAAACTGTCAGCGTGACTTAAACATTTCATTCGTAAACGAGCTTGCACTCATTTTTGATCGGGTGGGAATTGATACAAACGAGGTGATCGAAGCGGCAGGGACCAAGTGGAATTTCTTAAAATACCGCCCCGGATTGGTTGGTGGTCACTGTATTGGTGTAGATCCATATTATATGGTGTACAAAGCCGAACAACTTGGATACTACCCGGAAGTTATTAAGTCGGGACGCCGAGTAAACGAACACATCGGAGCTTTTGTCGCAAACAAGGTGGTTAAACTGATGATTGAGAAGGACATCTCAATCAAAGGAGCCAACATGTTGGTGATGGGAATTACCTTCAAGGAAAACTGTCCGGACATCAGGAATTCCCGAGTAATTGACATTGTTGACGAACTTGAAGTATTCGGCTGAAATGTGACGGTTTCCGATGCTTGGCCAGACGTTGCAGAAGTTCGGGTAGAATATGGCGTGACCATCACAAAAGAACTGCCGGAATCAAAATTTGATGCAGTCGTTTTGGCTGTTGCGCACAACGAGTTTCTTGAGATTGATTTGAGAAGTAAACTCAGCGATAATGCTGTATTATACGACGTAAAAGCAGCCTTAGATAAATCAACCGTGGATGGCCGACTCTAAACCCATTGCTCTAATTACTGGTATTGCCGGTTTTATCGGTTATCACACCGCTAAGCGTTTTGCCGCTGCCGGATATCGTGTCTATGGGGTTGACAATCTCAGTGAATATTACTCAACCCAATTAAAAAGGGACCGATTAGTTGATTTGGGCATAACTGAAGGGTTTGAAAGCGAAACTTGGGTTTCCAATGACGAAGAATCAATTTGTTACAAGTACCATGACTTGTCAGACAAAGAAGGAACAGTTTCTCTGTTTCAAGAATTGAAACCCCAAGTCCTGATTCATTTGGCCGCCCAACCCGGCGTGCGAATGTCTATTACTCATCCGGATGTTTACATGACGGCCAATATCACGGCGACATTTAATATCTTGGAGGGACTGCGGGCACACCCGTCAACAGCTGCGCTTCTGGCATCAAGCAGCTCGGTATACGGACTTGGAAAGGAAATTCCTTACCATGAAAATCAACCCACAAATGAACCGGTCTCGCTATATGCGGCTACAAAGAAATCTACTGAGGTAATAGCACATTACTATGCCAATCAGTTCAACCTGAATGTCCTGATGCTCAGATTCTTCACGGTTTATGGACCATGGGGAAGGCCGGATATGGCGGTTTATAAGTTCTTCGATCGAGTATTGAACAACGAACAGATCGACATTTACAACTATGGGAAACTTCGGAGAGACTTTACCTATGTAGACGATATTGTTGAGAGTATCCGAAATCTTGCGATTAAAGTAACCGATGGTACAATATCCGATAACTATTCGATTGTAAATATTGGTAATAAAGAACCAGTAGAATTACTTGATTTTGTACATTTGATTGAGAAGCCTAAGGCAGACAAAGACATCTCTACAATTCTACAAGCCTCAGAAAATAATTTTGACGACGTCCCAAAGAAGTGGTACGCGAAGAATAGAGCCTGGCCACATGATACG
>CAJXLR010000376.1 GCA_913056425.1 uncultured Bacteroidota bacterium | reverse complement strand
AACCTCTCAAATTTCCTTTCGGAGAAATACGGTTTGAAAAAAATCGAAAAAAATTAGCCGTTCAGGCAACCGAATTACATCTGACCGCATCTCACAATCAAAAGCGGTAGAATGAAACCCCTAAATGGCAGCAGGCAAACGAGATACAGAATGGCAGTTGGTCGAGCAATGCTTGAGGGGGGATCACGAAGCTTTTGAAGAATTGTATAAGATGTTATCACCGAAGTTATATGCTGTAAGTCTTCGATACACGAAGAACGACAACGACGCACAGGACGTGCTTCAAGAGGCATTCATTCGGGTGTATAAGAATTTAAAACAGTTCAAGTTTAACGGTTCGTTTGAAGGATGGTGTAGAAGGATAGTTTCTAATACGGCCATAGAGTCAATCAGAAAACGCGGACGAATCAAAGAGAATTACGGCGACGAAATGCCGGACATTGCTGTAAGCGCAAAGAGTTTCGAAAAATTGAAATATGAAGATTTGATGAAACTGGTTCGGTCCCTACCTGATGGATACAGAAGCGTGTTCAACATGTATGTGATCGACGGCTACAGCCATAAAGAGATAGCTGAAATGCTTGGAGTGTCAGAAAGCACCAGCAAGACGCAACTTTACAAAGCTCGATTGGCGCTGCAAAAAATGGTTAACGAAATAGATGAGTAACGAGAAAGACATACAAGGGTTTGATGAACTGTTCAAGCAAGGGCTTGAAAACGGAACATCTCCTGTACCTCCCGGTGTATGGGAAGGTGTGTCTTCAGTTACTTCTGGTGCAGCCACAACCGGTTCGGCCCTTTCAGGCCTGCTTGGCGTTAAAGGTGCGGCGATACTTGGAGGTGTAGCTGTAATCGTTGCTGGAATTGTATACACAACCAAGGATGATTCAAAGACTCCAAACGCATCAGATAAAAACATCACACAAAACCAAGAAACTACAACCAATACTGAACAAAAAGGGCAAATTGCCAACTACCACGAAGAACAGGCGCAACAAGAAGCTCAACCGATTGAGAGCCACCCTACTGAGGTGACTCGTGAAGAGTCTTCGGCCGCTGGTAACACGAGTGCATCTGACGGTATGGTGTCAGATGAGTCACCGTTAAACCAAACCACCAGCCCAGATTCAAAAGAGCGTAAATCTCCACAGACTGTTGAATCGGACCGAGAGGTTCAGACCAGAGATCTAACGCTACTTCCGGAGAATGCATCCCTGTGTTTAAACGAAGCAAAGACATTCAACTTGGGTTCAACAGCTCGACTGAAATCAGTTGTGTGGAAGTTAAATGGAAAGGTTGTAAGCAAGAATCAATACGTGGCTGAAATTCTTTTCAACGAACCTGGAACTCAATACGTGGTGATTGACGCTGAGTTTATGGATGGAACGCAGAAGACCTTAAAGTCGACCGTGAATGTTGGAAAAGGAAGCGCAAACTACACCATAGAAAATGCGGGTAAGTTGGTTACAGCAACAGCTAAACATCCGGTTCACAACAATAAGTGGTACGTGAACAATGTCTTGTACCGCAGCAATGTGCGTCAGATTGAATTTGAGGCTGAGACATCTGAAATACAGATAGCCCATGTAGCGCGTAACTTAAGTGGTTGTGTCGATAGTGTGGCTGAATCCATAGTGCTGGAGGCAGAGGAAGATTGTGACGTATCGATACGTATAAACGATTTGACACCTTACTTACAGGATGGAGTTCACGACGAAATGGTAGTGGAAATGCCAGAGGTCGAGAATTACAGACTAACCGTGTACATCCCTTCAAACGGAAACATCGTCTTTGAGACAAAAGAGCAAACAGAATACTGGAATGGACGTTATCAAAACAAGGGTGCGTTGGTTCCGGTTGGAGTTTACATATATCAAATCACTTACACCTGTGGCGGAGACACGGTGTCCAGAAAGGACAAAGTGTGGGTGACTAACGCGAAAAATTAACTTGAAAAAACAGATAAATAAGGATATTATAGCGAGCTTGAATTTATCGAGCTCGGTAAATCAAAACCCGATACAGAATATGAATATTATGAGAAAAAACAGAAGCGCAATTTGGCTCTACCTATTGCTGCCTTTGTGGCTGTTGGTTGGCCAAGCTAACTTCTCGCAAGCCCAGTCGTGTAATCCGACTTACCAGGCTGGAAACGAGTGTGAGAATGTTGGTATTTCGTTTAAGGCAAATGCCCCCGGTTTTAATAGCTACAACTGGGAGTTCAAAGACAAGACTTCAGGTGCTGTGGTTGGATCGTCGAAAGATCGTGATCCGATTTTTACGTTTAGTAAGGCAGGCACGTATGAAGTAAAGCTTGATGCATCCGGTGTGGCAGGTAACTGTTCAAAGACCATTGAAATTGTTATTAAGCCTAGCCCAATTGCAGTGCCTATTTTGCTAACAC
>CAJXLR010000375.1 GCA_913056425.1 uncultured Bacteroidota bacterium | reverse complement strand
GTACTAAAATGAACGGCCGTGCTGCGGTCCCGCAACACGACCGAGCCCATGCCGACGCACACGAAAACGCCGACCCCGAGGTGAAGAAAGCCGACACCCGACGTCTGTTTTCCAATGTGCAATTGCTTGACGTCAGCCCGTTGGCCGTAGAGAGCACAAAGACACGCCTGCTGCTCGAATGCATTCGCCATGAATTGGTGAGTTTTGGACCCGAAACCCCCGGCAAAATCGCTCGTCAAGAAATGGAAGAGAGGGCCATGCTCAGAAGATATGCAAGAGGAAGATGTGCGAGAAGGTCAAGGTAGAGGGGGGGAGGGGGGTATTTTTGACTGCGAGTCGGGATAGTTGATTAATACGCTTGCAATGCTTATGTAATTGAATGTGTGCCACGGAAGAGAGCATTGACACAAGCATTAATGTCTAGTCTTAAATAATTAATCGATAACAAAGTAGTATTATAATATCGAGAACTAACACATTTCTAGATTCTTAATAACAATTAAGCTGTTACAATGCGATATTACCATCGAAACCATTTGCATTTCTGGATGTCATTCTCTTCCCCCGAATCTTCATCATGAATCCGTGCCTTGCCCTCTGTCTCATCCTCGAAAACTGCTCCGAGTAAAGATCCGGACTAAATGTGTGTTCATCTCTTTCGTTTTCAATTGTCAAGTGAGAGAATTGTATTTTACCTCTACCAGTTTCACTTCCTGAGGGTAGTCCAAAATGGTAACAGTGAAAAGCAAATACCAAATCCGTAAGCGTGTCCTCTGGAATCGAGTCGGCATCTGCCATACTGGATGGACCTCCACGATGAATTAGAGGAGTGAAAAAAATAATGCAGTCACCTTTCTCTGCTTCTTTCAAAAGTGTCTCCTTTCGACTGCACAATCTAGGATAATCCTCCTGTTCGTGCTCGAATGCCAAGACATGTGATCCGTCATGATATAAAAACGGATACCGTCCACCGTCACATTTGGCAATGCAAATAATACTCACGTTGTACTTTGAGTCGTCCTGATGAGGGACTTGACACGCTCTCAAACCACGGAATCTGCCCATCATATATAATCGTGTCCTGACTAAAATTTGCTGTTTAACATCAGCTTTTGTCGCGTTGTACATGGCAATCTTAGCGTATTTTTCAGTTGGAAAACATGTATCTTCAACTTCTTTCAAAAACGACTCCTCGAGATCTTTCATTTCATTGATTTGTTTTTTTGTAAACACATTGTGACCAGTGATGTCACCATCAATGTTTTTCCAACGCCTATAGTCTGCAAATTCCCTACCACCATCATTCTTTAACCTGTCGAGCTGTTTGTATAAATCCCTCGCATTTGACATCAACTCGAGATGTTGTAGAAGAGCCGCCAGCCTTGATGATTTTGATTTCTTGAGGACAAAGATACCATGACGATGGAGATGCTCTGACGGAGATTTATACTTTGTAGCGTTTAAATATTCGACAATTTCCATATGTGTCAGGAAACCAAAGTATTTGGGGTTTCCATTGGACTTGGAATCGGAATTGTAAAGACTCTGTGCGCAATTGCGACAGTGAGATGGGTAATTCTTCTCGGTGTGACGTTCGGAGGCATCGTCAAGTTGGATCAAGAACATTCCAACAGTTGCATTTTTGGTTTTGCAATCGACGCAAATCGGACGACTATTTGGCATGATATTACTAAGATTCTTGCAATGGGCGTATCTGAGTGCTGGGTGCTGGGATACCTTTGTCCCATCTAATAATATATTACGTCAGCATAGGTAATTCTCATGAAGTTGATAAAAAGATAACAAGGAACGTTGGCTGACACTTCTACCTTTATCACACCTAACAGTGAATTATATCATCAAAGGTATTCTTAAGCTCATTCTTCAAGGGAATTTGGCGCCATTTAATATTATGAAATCACTATTTTGCAAGATGAATCATGTTGGTGCTTGGGAAGAAGAGCACATTCTCCGTTTGACAGACGCCCCATCGTCCTATCGGTATCCTCTCATTTTTGATAGCATTGAACTGATCTCGCAATATGCAAACATTTATGAAAATGGCTACTCTTCCTCCGAATTATCTGACAACTGCACCGAACTTCTTTCAATATTCTCGAGATTCTCACAAGGATGTATCTCGTTGTCGTGGATGGTAAAGGCCTACATGGACCCGACTCTTCAAAACTTACCATTAGAGAATAAAGCTCTTATGTTGAGAAAAATGCGGTCTTCATATAAATATATTTGTCACGGCCAGAGGTTCAGCAACGTTGACCCGTTCAACTTTGATGTAACACAGACTCGTCAGGGTCTTGATAACGTTGGGGTTAGCTTTGGGGTTTCCGGTTCGAGCTATGACGATTTCCATGTTCGTCGAAACGAATTGAAAACCCGATTCGGGAGAGAT
>CAJXLR010000374.1 GCA_913056425.1 uncultured Bacteroidota bacterium | reverse complement strand
CTTACCTCTGTGGAATCGCTCGTCAATATCTAAGTGAAGGACCTTCAGTCGTGATTCGTCTTTTTTGAGGTTATCCAGAAAGTCAATGGTGCCGTCTGTGCTTCCATCATTCACAACCACTACTTCAAATTCAGAATAGTCCTGTCGTAAAACATCAACAAGGTTCTCCTCCAAGAATTTACGATTGTTGCGCGCGCAGATTATTACCGAAACAGGTGGTCTGTTCTCATTGGTTCTCTCTTTCCATCGGATAACGCGGGTAAAAATTCCCAAGTAAAAAGTGAGTTGGATAATGGCAAAAAAACCAAATGCGGCGAGTACTATAAAGAGCACAGACATAAAACAAAGGTGAGACAATTTCAGCCCGCGTTGTTAACTTGTTTTGAACAGTCAAATGCTCGCTAAAGCTTCAATAAAGTTTAGTATTTCATCTCTGCCGGCGGCATCCTTACTACTCGATATAAAACGGTTCGGTAGCTCTTCCCAGCCTTGCTTGTAAAGTGCTGCATCAAATGTTGCCGTGTTTTTAGCAAGTTGTGATTTCTTTAGCTTGTCTGCTTTTGTGAAAATAATTTGGAACGGCATGTCATTCAATCCACACCACTCAATAAACTCTAAATCAATTGATTGAGGCGGAATTCTAGAATCTATTAGTACAAACGCACAATACATATTACGTCGCTCCTTAAGATAACCCAGAATCATATCCGAGAATCTCGATTTTTTTCGAGCGTGGACTTTAGCAAATCCATACCCGGGTAAATCAATTAAGCCCCATTGATTGTTAATGCTAAAGTGGTTTATCAATTGAGTTTTACCTGGTTTGCTACTGGTTTTAGCCAGATTTTTATTCCGGGTAAGCATGTTGATTAAGCTCGATTTGCCCACATTGGAGCGACCGATAAATGCAAACTCAGGCTGGTCTGTCGATGGCATGTCATCTACAGACTTGTACGAACGTATAAACTTGGCGCTTTTGATGGGCATAGCGATATTTGCAAACTTAATTTTTTCACCAACAGTAACGCAATTGCAGTCTACAAAAACGGAAGTTAAGCCTTACGAGTCTGATGCTTCGAAACGCGAACAAGTTGAGCAGATGTTCGACAGCATCTCTCATCGATACGATTTCTTGAATCACTTCCTGTCACTGGGAATTGATAATATCTGGAGAAAACGCGCAATCGGTAAGTTAAAATCCCTTCAGCCCAAAAGAATTTTGGATGTAGCCACCGGAACGGCGGACCTAGCCATCGCTGCGTTGGCGCTTAATCCGGATAAGATTGTTGGGGTAGATATCTCAAACAAAATGCTGGACGTAGGGCGAGCAAAGATTGCCAAACGCGGACTAGACAAAATTGAGTTGAAGAACGGCGACAGTGAAAATCTACCGTTTGACGACAATAGCTTTGACGCAATTACCGTTGCTTTTGGAGTTCGAAACTACCAGAACTTAGAAGCAGGGTTAAACGAGATGAAACGAGTACTCAGACCGGGTGGGAAACTGGTTGTATTGGAGTTCTCGAAACCTTCTGTGTTCCCGATTAAGCAGATATTTAATTTCTATTCAAAGTACATATTGCCAATCTGGGGAAAACTCTTTTCGGGAAGCACCGAAGCCTATGTTTATCTTCCCGAATCGGTTAAGCATTTTCCGGAAGGAGAGGAGTTTACCGATATTTTGCAGAAATGTGGGTACCAGAACACCAACATTACGCGTTTAACGTTTGGAATCAGTTCAATCTATGAAGGAACTAAGTAAATATATTGCTTCAGCAATTTTGCTTTGTTCGATGCTCATCGCATCAAATACAACCTCGTACGCGCAAGAAATCAACCCAACGTATGATTTACACCGTCTGCACTTTGGTTTCTCGATTATAGGGAACTACGGTAAGCTGAAGTACGCAACGCGATCTGACTTCATGACCAATGATACCATCCAAACCGTGAACACAAATAGTTTCCCGGGTTTTGGAGTAGGTGGTATTATGAACGTTAAAATTGCTGAGTATTGGGATTTCAGAACGATGGTGAATATTCAGTTTGTTGAGCGTCATTTGGAATATAATTTCAGAGGAGGAGAACAGCAGGTTGCCAAGATTAACTCAACGTACATGGAAATCCCGTTTCTGTTGAAGTACAAATCAAAGCGCAACCATAACAAGCGTTTTTATTGGGTTGGTGGCGCCACGTATCGATATGATTTTGCATCTGACATTGACACAGAGCGATCGAATACAAAACCCATTGTTGCACTGTATCCCGCAACATTCAGTTATGATTTTGGTGCAGGGCTAGACTTGTACTATGAGTTCTTCAAGTTCTCACCCGAAATACGCATTAGTAATGGGATCGGTAACTCTCTGGTTCCTGATTCTTTCATTTATGCGTCCTCTTTGTCAAGGATGTCACCT
>CAJXLR010000373.1 GCA_913056425.1 uncultured Bacteroidota bacterium | reverse complement strand
TTCATTTCACTTGTTGGGAATGGAATAGATGCATACAATTCATATAGAAGAAATGGTCTTCCTTCTGATTTGCAACCAAATCTAGAACCAAATCCAGGAAGTTTCCCTGTTTCTCAGTGGTACCCAGCAAATTACACTACCAATAATTCTAATGCTACGCAAAAGAATGATAAGACAGGTAGAGTTTTTTGGAATGCTAGTGATAATACTGTTCTTTATTAATCCTTAAACTTAGAAAAATGAAAAAAATATTAAGTATTATTGGAGTAGTCAGTTTACTTTTCACAAGCTGCCAAGAACCTGATAATTTAATTAACGATGTATTGGATAACTACAAAACTGGAGCTGTTCTTCGAACAATTTCAACTAGTGGAGAATTCAATTATTATGCTATTTCTACTTCTGCATTTACAGCTACAATTGAAGCTCATGATGTAGAAGATGGAGGATTAATGCAAGATGTTCAAATTTTTGTTTCTGCCGATGGCGGTTCTGAAGCTCTAGTTAGAACATTAACTCCAAGTGATTTCGCAACTGGTCCAACTGGTCTTCCTAGAAGTACCTTTACCATTACACTTTCTGAGGTAGCAAATGCAATTTCTTTTAGTGGAGGTAGTACCGTTTCTATTAGACTACAGTATAACCTTACAAATGGTGAAAGTTATTCTTCAAATGATGTATCTGGATCAATGACTGGTTCTTACTTCGCTTCACCCTACAAGTACAATCTGATTGTAGGATGTTTCGTTGTTGATGGATCTGCTGTACCTGGAATCTATACTTTTACACTTACCGACTCTTATGGAGATGGTTGGCAAGGAAGTTATATTAGTTTTGTTATCGATGGTGTTGAAAAACAAATCGGAATTTCAAGCTATTGGGGAGGTACATATGGTTTATCTCTAGAACCTGGATATTCTGGTAACTATTCTGCAGGATCTATTTCTGTTGAAGTACCAGCAGGTGCCCAGACTATGTCAATGGGTTTTAATTTAGGAGCTTATCCTGGAGAAACCGGATGGAGTGTTAATTACTCAGAACTTGATGGTTCAAATAGTCAATCTGCCTTTTCAGGTGGAGGAGGCTATGGAAGTGATGGTTTAGTCACTCTTAGTATTTGTAGATAATTAGTATCTATATTTTCCATAAAAGGGGCCAATGGCCCCTTTTTTTATACCCTAAAGTTAGCCTATAAAAACAGACATGTTATACTATGCTATATTGAATAATATCAACTACAATTATGTTGTTATTTGTTTTAAACAAAATATAGATCCAATTGTGAGGGGATTAAACTTTTAGCTGAAGTATATAACACACAAGTAAAGAAAGCGAAGCGATAGCGGTATATCTGCTCTTGATTGATCATGGGGAATAAACATACGCTTAGATTTACTGCGTTGGATTCAATAAGCGTAGCGTGCTTAACAAACTATAGCCTTTAAATTAATAAAATAAAAAAAGGGGCTAAGCGCCCCTTATAAATATTGTTTTTTAGTCACCCTAATTGGGCACCGTATAGCCGCGCCAAAACCATTGACGTCCTTTGTATTGCCAAACTACTTCTTTATCAGGGGTGACTTCCCAATAGCCCCAGTCACCCTCGCAAATAAGGGTATTACCATTGGGTAGGCGTACTGCTCCAGAAATCAAATTAAAATACAAATCCGGATGCTCATAGGTCCAAACCACAGTGGGTAGAACCAATGCTCCATTGGTCACAAAAGTATCGGGCAGGTCCAATTCAAAAACCACCGACTGTTCTTGGGGGGTTCCATTGTTAAAAACCATCATGTCTCCCACTGCCCCATAACTAGGATCGATAAAATTGGGGTGATGATTGTTGTAAAACAAACGAGTTCCGGTACCGTTATAGGCGCTTGGGTTACCAAAACGGTATTTGATATCACCTGCACTAGTTTGCGCCAATTGGGTCGATATACTGTGATCGATGACCCATACTTCACTGTAAAAGTTGACACTCATATAAATCAAATCGCGATCAGCATCATAGGCCAACGCATTGGCATGCATGATATCCCCATTGGCCCGTTGGTCATAATTCAGGTTGATTTTATCAAAATTGGCACTCAAATCGCCATAATTCAAGGCGTCGGGATTAACATCCTGCACCCCGTGTTCCCAACTGCGCCATTGCCAAACAACGGAATTGGTTGAGGGATCGATTTCAATGACATATCTGCCCTGATCTTCTCCAAAGAAATACCCTGTTAAATTAGTTAATTTTTTGGGTTTTTGAATTTAGGGGTGTCGAACTAAAATAAAAAGATGAACTCAGTGGCCGTCATCAATCGTCTTCAATTCAATTCGATGACGGTCACACATTATTGCCAATACTAGAGCCTGAATAACTATACCTTGGAGTGATCAAACACCCTCCCTCATGAACTGGGTCAGTTA
>CAJXLR010000372.1 GCA_913056425.1 uncultured Bacteroidota bacterium | reverse complement strand
CTCATATATAAACAAATCGTTGCATTCTTTGAAACGCACACCGTGCTCATTTTCAAGAGCTTGTAATGCGTTTGGTTTAATCGTTACTTTCTTTGCCGGAGAGCCATATAGTGGGATTGAACCGTCGATGATGTTCTTGTACAACAGTGCGTAGACATCCGTAACTAGATTAAAACCTACGGTGTCGTTTTGCTGCTGCTTATTTACATGTATTAGTGCAGGTGTTGTCTCGAAACCTGCACCCACAGTGCCTAGGTTAAAACCGACCAGTAAACAGAGTATGGAAAGTATGCGTAGATGAATCATATGCTTATACAAGTTCACTCTGTTTATGGTAAAATATTGTGTTAGGTAAATAGAGATTCGAGTTACACAAAAGCATTTTCGCCCGTTATCTCCATTCCTAGGATTAAAAGATGGATGTCGTGGGTTCCTTCGTAGGTGATTACAGATTCAAGGTTTGCCATATGTCTCATGATCGGGTAGTCGCCTGATATTCCCATACCTCCCAAAATCTGTCGTGATTCTCGTGCAATATTCAACGCAATCTCAACATTGTTTCGCTTAGCCATACTGATTTGAGACGGGGTGGCTTTACCCTCGTTCATTAGAGTACCAAGACGCCATGCGAGGAGTTGGGCTTTTGTGATTTCGGTATACATCTCAGACAACTTCTTTTGTTGAAGTTGAAATCCGCCGATTGGTTTACCAAATTGATGTCTTTCTTTGGCGTACTTAACCGCTGTATGAAAACAATCCATGGCTGCTCCGATTGCCCCCCAACTAATACCGTAGCGCGCCGAGTTGAGACAGGTTAAAGGTCCCTTTAGTCCAACAACACCAGGTAGTATATTTTCTTTCGGAACGCGAACATTGTCAAAAACGAGTTCACCGGTAGCAGAAGCACGCAAACTCCATTTTTTGTGTGTGGTTGGTGTTGAGAAACCTTCCATTCCACGCTCTACGATTAGGCCTTGTACTTTTCCGGATTCATTCTTGGCCCACACAACTGCTACGTCACAAAATGGGGCATTACTAATCCACATCTTGGCTCCATTCAAGATAACATGGTCGCCATCCTCTTTGAAGTTGGTCTCCATGCTTCCCGGGTCTGACCCATGGTTGGGTTCGGTGAGGCCAAAACTGCCAAGCATTTTACCCGAAGCGAGTTTAGGCAAATACTTCTTTTTCTGTTCCTCACTACCAAAAACGTTGATAGGATGCATGACTAAGGAACCTTGAACAGAGGCTGTTGAGCGAATTCCGCTATCTCCTCGTTCAAGTTCTTGCATGGCAAGTCCGTATGAGATGTAATCCAATCCACCGCCACCATATTCGGCCGGAATCTGTGGACCAAAGCAACCAATTTCACCAAGTTGAGGGACAATATGTTTTGGGAAAACGGCTTCTTGACAACAAGCATCGATAATGGGAGAAATTTCGCGCTTAACCCAGTCACGTACCGATGAGCGGATTAACTTATGTTCTTCCGTGAGTAGTGCATCGACGTCGTAAAAGTCGGCATGACTAAAGTCATCTGTTTGATTGTTTTCTGCTTTGATCTTGTCAAAATCCATTTCCATGATGCGTTTTAAGTAGATTTGCAAAGATAGCCTTTCCAAAGAGCAAGACATGGTCGACATCAACAAAACTACGTCAGTTCTGCAAATCAATGATTTGAGGATTTGGGCGTACCATGGTTGGTATGAGGAGGAGAGATTGATTGGAGGTGAGTACCGAATTGATGTGGTTATGAATTTGATTCACACGCCACTTGAGAATGAACTTGATTCTACGGTCGATTATCAATTGGTCATAGATGCAATCCGAGCAGAGATGTCTAGAGAACATAAACTAATCGAATCGGCTTGTAAATCTATTTTTGAACGACTATCCAAACTTCCAATTGAAGCGTTGGAAGTGACTATAACCAAACTAGACCTGCCCATCAACAATTTGAAATCAACTTCGTTTACATTACGAAGTGCGTAGCGTACATATGAGTAGGAAAATTACCCTTTTAGTCCTCGTCTGTATGCAACTTTTCAGTTGCCAGCAAGACGTAAATAACGAACAAGAGCAGTCTCAAGCACCGGGCATACCGGAACAAGAATATCTGATGACTCGGAACCCAGAGACGGGTGAGGTTGAACGCGAGAAACTATGGGATTATTTGCTTAGCAATAAATCATTTCTTGGAAGAAAATCTTTTGATAAAACGGTGGTCTATCCAGCTACTTGGGAATCGGTAGACGATTATTTTGCTAGTTTGGCTGTGCAACGATTGGTTTACGATCCGAACAATACCACCACCATGTATTTCTGTACCGGAGAAGGGTGGAATAATGCGGATGCGGCTCGTGGCGCTGGGGTCTGGAAAACAGAAGATAATGGGCTACATTGGAAGAATTGCTCTGATGGA
>CAJXLR010000371.1 GCA_913056425.1 uncultured Bacteroidota bacterium | reverse complement strand
TAATAAATGCAAGTGAACAGCCAAGATACTTACAATCGAACACTCTATACATCATTGATGTTGTGCCGGATGGACCAATTGCTATGGCAAATCCTTTCATTGCTTTCCAAATTGACTCAATCTTTAAAGTAGGCAATACAATGTTCCTTCCACCATTTACACAAATAATGAAAATACCAATTCTATACATTTGAATAGGTTATCATTAATGGAAAATAAAATTATGACATTGAAAAAACACATCAAATCAAATGCAGATAAAAAACAAATTGATGCATTAGAAAATCGCATTGCTGAGCTTTCGGATGCGGTTGTGTCTTTGGAAAAGAAAGACGACGACATTTACCGCGAAATTTTTGACGCACCCATGCCGGAAGCATTAAAAAATGCTGGTACAGGGGGTAGACGTAATTACCAAGACTTGAGTGATTTAACTTATGGCAAGAGTCTATCGCGTTTACAGAAACGACTGGATCAGATTGCGGCCAAAGTAAAAGTTCAACACACCAGCTACGATGAGTTGATGAAGTTGGCGAAAAAGAATACGAAGAAATTGGCTTCGATTCCTGCAGTAATGCCAATTCCGAACAAAGACCTCAAACGTATGGCATCCGGTTATGGATATCGTATCGACCCATTCTATAAAACACGCAAGTTCCACGCGGGTATGGATTTCACGGCACCTACAGGTACAGAAATACACGCAACTGGAGATGGCGTTGTAGTGAAGGTTGAGACAAAACGTTGGGGCTACGGAAAGAACATTGTAATTGACCACGGATACGGTTACCAAACACGATACGCCCACATGAGCCAATTTAAGGTGAAGCGTGGCGACAAAGTAACTCGCGGTCAGGTTATAGGTCTAGTTGGAAGCACCGGAAAATCAACCGCTCCACACCTTCACTATGAAGTGTTGTTGAACGGCAAAGCCCAAAACCCGGCAAACTTCTATTACAACGACCTTTCGGATGAGCAATATGAGGAGATGATTGACTTGTGCAGCCACCCTAACCAGTCGTTCGACTAATGTCGTCTAAGTCCTTACCCGACAAGATTTACTATTCCATTTCTGAATTATCTGAACACTTTGGTGTTGCACAATCGCTGTTGCGCTATTGGGAAAAGGAGTTTGACAAAATCAATCCAAAGCGCAACAAGAAAGGAACACGCTTTTACAGCAAGCAGGATGTAGAACAGATTAAACTGGTTTACCACTTGGTGAAAGAGCAAGGTCACACCTTGGAAGGTGCTCGACAGAAACTCAAGCGAAGTAAAAAGAAGGGTGAAGTACGCGTGGAGGTTAAAGACCGACTTGAGAAGATCAAAGCCGATTTGACAGCGTTGCGAGACCAGCTCTAGGCTAGTTTTGCTACATGAACCAAACCATCCTGTGCATTGCGTTTATCGTGATGTCCACCTCTTACGTGTGCGCTCAGCCGACTTGGGATATTGCGAGTCCTTTTACCACGCGTCACACCCCAAACAAAGAAAAATTGCCGCAGATTACCTACGGTGTTTCCGCTTCGTTTTATCCCGGCCTTTCTGAACTGCGAGACAACCATGCTATTGTTACCTACAGTCGAAACCATTGGAATCTCGGCATAGGTTTTAGTCAGTTGGGCTACGACATTTCAAATATCAGCTCGATAGATATTTCGGCTTTGCGCCGCTTGAACAATCGCTTCGGACTTGGGTTGATGCTTGATGGTTATCGACGATATGTGGAGCGGCATCAAAAAACACATTGGCTCGGCATTGGGCTGACCGGAACTTACGTTTCAAAACAAGATACGGTGGTTCTTCAAGTACGCAGATCAACCGAACCTCTTGACCTACCTTATTCAGCTCAACTCTCATGGTTTCATCAACTAAATTCTGTTACACATCTCCTTGCAACTTTGAGTACAGGTCCCGCCCTAAACTCTTCAACGTCCATCTCACTCAGGCGTACTATTGGCAGGCGGTTGATGCTGTCGTTTCTTTCAGGCTTCAACCCCTTGCGCTTAGGTGTCTCTGTCATCTGGACACTCAACAAAGCTTCCATCGCCTGTATAGCGCATTGGAATCAGTACCTCGGAGTTAAGAACAATGTTGTGGCATGGCACACAAATTCATTGTAGTGGTGCTGCTATGCACTTGGATGGTTGGTAGATGCCAGCAAGAAATTGTAGACGTTTTGGAAACCGATGAAAACTCGTTTAATGGATCCGACGATTACCTCTCAGGCGAAGTCGTTTTGGATTTGAACCGGGCGAATACAGAACAGTTTACCTCCTGTGGCTTATTCTCTCCAAAAGAAGTATCAGCATTGATTGCACATCGCACGCGATTTGGCACTTTCTTGTCGGTTTATGAACTCGTCCAATACCTGGAGAATCCAGACCGACTGCATGAGGTCAAATACTTTATCCGGTGTGATCGA
>CAJXLR010000370.1 GCA_913056425.1 uncultured Bacteroidota bacterium | reverse complement strand
TGATTCGGTCTGTAAATTCCGGATAGTCTACAAAAGGATTTCTGTTCCGCTGATATCCGAAGATGGCTTCGTTACGCTTGCGCGACCAATCATTTGGCAACTTATCGTTGTGCCACTCGCGCAACAACGCTTCTTGATTGGTTAAAAACGACGAATAATTCTGGTAACGAACAGCAAAGTACATCATAGCACGGGCTACATCTCCTTTGTGTTCGTCTCTTGGTTCGAAAATACCGCTTCCAAGTTTTGAACCTCCCTCCGACCAAGAAGCGTTTGAAACTACATTAAATCGGTAATTACTTCGTCGACTGTTGGCTCCTGCGTCAGTGGGGAACAAATGGTGGATATCGGCACGTTCTGGTTCGTTTTGATTGAACAAGCTTTGTGGCCAAGTATGCTCACAATTGAAGTTGTTGCTATTCGCGCCAGATCGTGAGTTAAATGTCGCCTCTCGTCCTGTGTAAACACAAGTTACTTTGCCGTTCACATTGTCGATGTTGCTGTACATGGCATCACGTGCGGCTGTATAACCCAGGTTTCTGTAATTTGCTGATATAATGGATTTTAAGGCAGACTTTAAATCTTCATCTCGCTTATCAAAGGTTGATGCATAATACGCGTCGTACTGTCCCTTACCTCGAACATCGAGTGCTAGTGATCCATATCGACTTGACGATACGAAAACAACTTCCTGATTGTAGGTCATGTTGTACCGCGGAGAGAAAAATACATTAACGGTGTGAGATTTATTCCCAGGTATCACAAAGGATGAATCGTCCACGAAAAAATCCTTCGAGTAACACTTCACGGTTACATTAACATCGAAATTATCCGAATTACCAATAGTCACCTGTTGGGTTTTATCGGCTTTATACTGCACAGTCCCAAAATCAATTTGAGACTTCGTTAAACTGAGTTGTGCCGATGCCGAAAGGCCAAAAAGAAGGAGAAAAACTCCGAAGAGATTACGCATGACACAAATATAGTTGAAGTGCTTAATGGACTGTGCGTATTGAATGGAAATCTTCTGTCATATCACACAGTCCTATTCACTAAGACAAGTAAATTTGCACCGAATATTAGTTATGGAATTAACCGCCCTTACCGCCATTAGTCCTATTGATGGACGTTACAGATCTAAAACTGCAGACCTCGCACCGTACCTATCCGAGTTTGGTTTGATTAAATACCGAGTTCATGTAGAAATCGAGTATTTGATTGCAATGTCTAGAACCGGAATTGACAAACTCAAACCACTACAAAGTGAGGATGTTCAGAGCAAACTACGAAGTGTGGTGACCAGTTTTAGCGAGGCTGATGCTCAGCAAGTTAAGGACACTGAAAAGGTAACCAATCATGATGTGAAGGCGGTTGAGTACTTTGTTAAAGACCAACTAGACCATCTTGGATTAGGCGACATCAAAGAATTTGTTCATTTCGGCCTAACCTCGCAAGACATTAACAATACAGCAATTCCATATTCGCTCAAAATCAGTTCGGACGAAGTATTGGTACCAATGCTTGAACAAGTTGTATCCCTAATCGCAGAACACGCCACAACATACAAAGATGTTCCGATGCTTGCCAAGACTCACGGTCAACCTGCCTCTCCTACCCGACTGGGAAAGGAATTCCAAGTATTTGTGAGTAGGTTAAGCGAGCAAATCAGCCAATTAAAATCTCTAAGATGGCCGGCAAAGTTTGGAGGTGCTACCGGAAACATGAATGCTCATGTAGTAGCCTATCCCGAGTTGAGTTGGAATGATTTTGCCAATGATTTTGTTGAGACCCTAGGACTCAGACGATCAGAACCAACTACCCAAATCGAACACTACGATAACTTGGCCGCCAAGTTTGACGCCATGCGGCGTATTAATGTGATTCTCATAGATTTCTGTAGGGACATATGGACCTACATCAGCATGGAATACTTCAAACAAAAAATTGCAAAGAACGAAGTTGGTTCATCCGCCATGCCTCACAAGGTGAATCCAATCGATTTTGAAAATGCCGAAGGAAACTTAGGTTTTGCAAATGCTTGCTTGAATCATTTATCTGAAAAACTACCGGTAAGCCGATTGCAGCGAGATCTAACGGATTCGACCGTTTTGAGGAACGTGGGTGTCCCAATGGGGCATATGGCCATTGCCTTCCAGTCTATTCTTAAAGGTCTAGGGAAACTTTTACTTAACCAAGATGCAATCAACAGAGATTTGGAGAACAACTGGGCTGTGGTTGCAGAAGCTATTCAGACCATACTCAGACGCGAAGGATATCCAAACCCATATGAAACACTCAAAGGTTTAACACGCACCAACGACGAAATCAACAAAGTGCGAATTCATGCGTTTATAGAAGAGCTGGATGTTGATCAGGACATTAAAGAAGAGATGAAACTGATTACTCCATTCAACTATACCGGATTGTAATG
>CAJXLR010000369.1 GCA_913056425.1 uncultured Bacteroidota bacterium | reverse complement strand
TGGTGCAATCGGTTCAAACCTCGAACGTCTTTCCCGTAGCTACCGGCTTCTCGGCGGAAACACGGCGTATATCCCATGTTTTTGATCGGAAGCTCTTCTCGCTTCACGATTACGTCACGATACAAGTTTGTGATAGGTACCTCAGCCGTTGGAATCGCATACAGGTTATCAACCGTCATGTGGTACATCTGACCTTCCTTGTCCGGTAGCTGACCTGTACCAAATCCTGAATCTTCGTTGATCATGATTGGTGGTTGCACTTCTTGGTAGCCCATCTGCAATCCTTCATCAAGGAAGAAGTTGATTAAGGCACGCTGAAGTCTCGCTCCTTGACCTTTATACACCGGAAATCCGGCACCGGTAACTTTTACTCCTAGTTCAAAATCGATTAAATCGTACTCATCGGCTAATTCCCAGTGAGGCTTGTTTTGCGTTAGAGCAGGGAGTTCGGCATGATTGAAAATTATTTCGTTATCCTCTTCGCTGGTTCCGGCAGCTACGTCACTGTGCGGGACGTTCGGAACATTGGTCAAAGCAGTGTTCAAGTGTTCAACGGCTTCTTTGAGTTTAGCCTCCAATTCTTTGGACTGCTCTTTTATTTCGCCTGTTTTCGCTTTTAGAGCTTCTGCATCATCCTTTCTGCCTTCACGGAAGCAAATGCCAATTTCTTTCGAAATCGAATTCATTTCGGCCAAAGAACTATCCAATTGCGTCTGCAAATTCTTACGTTCATCGTCAAGAGCAACAATCGATTTTAGTTCTTCCTCAAACGACTTTCCGCGCTTAGCAAGACGTTGGTTGATGTCATCAAACTGACTGCGAAGTTGATTTACTTGTAACATAGCGATATCCTTCGCGGCAAAATTGCCACAAATACGAGGAGTTACCAAGCAATCTCCCACGAGTTATTGACAGTTTGAGTAAAATATTTTCAAGCGGGTATAGTATGTTTGACAATCGAATGAGAAACCTCAGCGTCAGGCAGATACAAATCTTGAAATATGCTACGCTCGCTTTGAGTGTAATCTGCTTGCTGCTAATTCTCAAGCCCTACAACAAAGCTTATCGGAATTGTACAAATGACGATTATGCGTTTTGGGATCAATCCGTAGATTCTACTTCATACGCAGTAAACTATGGAGGAGTAGTGGACCTCGAAAGTGTTGGACCGGCTTCACAGGTTGAATTACAAGTACGTGAAACTGGTAAATATCGATTTAAGCTCAGTAGCACAGAGCCTGTAGATATAGATGTTTTTTACAACGGTTACACGCGCGACAGCATAACCTTAAGCCAGAAAGACGATTATTCCATCAGGTTGAGGGAGAACGATTTTATCCGTTTTAGAGTTAACGATGTTATTGGTAAAACCACCACAACGATCAAGCTTGAACAACGCCAGCTACTCACCCAGCTATCAATTTATCTGTTTCACTTAATGTGGATTTGCTTGTTCGTGTTGTTGGTGAATCACGCGTCCTTTCAATCTTTAGTATACACAAGTATTTGGTTATTGACGGCAGTATACGCCGAGCATTTGTATGAATTTCAATCGTGGTTTGTACCCATGATGGGCATGGCTGCGCTATCCTATGTTATTGCTTATGTGCCGGGATTTTTCACACGAATTGGATATTGGTTCGGACTCATAGGCGACTACCTCATCATCGGACTAACCTTAGTCAACTTACTCTTTGTAGCCAACTTCAAGTTATATGGATTTCGCATGGATGAAGCCACCATCGTGGCATTGCTTCAATCGAACATAAAGGAGAGTTTAGAATTCGCCATATCCAACCACACGCTTTTGTTTTGGTTTACAGTAATTGCGTTGTTGCTGTTCCCGGTCGGTCTGCGCTATGTCGTTCATGATGATGTTAAACCAAAATTTCGATCAGGCTTTACATTGCTCATCGTTGTATGTGGTATGCAAGCAAGTCAGATGTTTACCACCAGTCAGGCATTGAACTTGTTGATAAACACCTATGGCGATTACTATGAGCAACTGCAAAAGTTCAATGAAGTGCAAGCGCGGTTCAAAACGACCAATGCCATTGAAGCCACAAAAGAAGAGGTAGGGGAGACGTACATCTTTGTTATTGGCGAATCACAGAGCAAGGAGCACATGTCGCTGTATGGCTACCACCGGAACACCACTCCATTTCTCGATAGTTTAAATGAGAAAGGGGAGTTGGCTGTTTATCAAAACGTTTACTCCTGCCACACACATACAATCGAGGTGTTGAGTAAAGCTCTTACGGCAGCCAATCAATACAACGGGAAAAAGTACACGACCGAACCCTCTATTATTAATGTGATGAATGCGGCTGGTTTTGAAACCGTTTGGTTAAGCAATCAAGTAAAGCTCAGCAATTGGGATAACGTGGTATCCGCTATCGCAGAAGGATGCGACCGAAGTATTTTTATCAATAAGAACATAGGTGAGACGGT
>CAJXLR010000368.1 GCA_913056425.1 uncultured Bacteroidota bacterium | reverse complement strand
TCAATCACGTTGATTTTGGTCAGATATCCTTGCTTTTGAATGCACATCTTTCCTTGCACATCCGTTATAACAACTTCTGATACGGGAAGTTTGAAGTGGATTTCATTACGCACCGGATTTGGATACAGAACGTTTTGTACTACTTCCTTTTTCACTTCCTGATTTGAGGCAAAAGGACTTTTCTCGCCAACAATTGGACGAATCATTGGAGCCCCAACTAAATCTTCGTTGGTGTTTTGAATCCAACCATCTCCAATGTTGAAGTAGATGTTTTTATTGTATCCGCCACGACCAAGATTTCCGTTGTTTTTATCAAAACCTAAGGTCAGGTTAAAGTCCCGCTCTTGGGACCAACCGATGTAGAAATCACCTGCATCGAGAAGAATAGCGCTATCTAAACCCATGGTATAAAAACCGCGTTCGCTAATTAGATCGTAGATGTCTTGCCCGATGAACGTTTGTGAATACACCAATTTATCCTCACCTCCATTAACCGCAATGTCTTTATAAATCTCAACCGTAAATCTCTGTCTTGCAATATCTTGTGTGTTGTATGTAAGATGGAAATCAACTGCTCTTAGGGTGTCTTCTTTTCTTAAATCAAACTTCACCACAATTCGTCCAACGTCGTTGCGCAAGTCGTTAAAACCAAATCCCGATTCAGCTGATCCATCGTCGTATGCATAATGTCTTCTGAACTCTTGTTCAACAGTGATTTCATCGTTGCTCTGGAAAAGTACCGGATTGATTACACTTGGCTTTCGAACGAAGTATTGTCTCTCGATAATCACAGGATAACCCGATAGTCCTGTAAAATCGTAGCTTTTCATCTTACGCTGTTCGTTACCTAAACTTGGTACGTTAGCAGCATTCTCGTTAAAGTTGGTTGAGACCAACTGGTTTCCGTTGTGGCGTTCAACGTGTCTAACCTCCAACTGCTCTAAACTGCCTTCGTTATTACGCACATCAAAATAAATTGAATCTGCAGCTTCTGATGTATTGGCCAAAAAATGGTCGTACGGCATCGATGCGTAAGTCTTTAACAATGAAGACGGCATGCTTGCTATTGCATAATCATCAAAATAGAGGTTATCGGCGTCTCGATCTTTATTCAGGAAAATGTAATCGAGGTGCCAGTGATTGTTATTCCCCCAGCGATGTGTGAAATTCACAAAGCGCATCTGAAAACCTTCATGAAAGAAATTCGCATCAGTTATCGGAAGTAATGCATACTTAAAATCTGTATTGCCTGTTCCTCGTACACCCCAGATATGATGCCAGTTGCCATTGGCATCCCGGAACAGAAGTTTCAATGAATCGTTATTCGTTATTAGATCTCCTAAACCTTTTTCTTGGTAATAGAAACTTAGGTAGACTGAATCTCCGGCACTTAGGGCCACACCAGAACTGTCGCGAGACAAGTCGATATACTGAGATGTAAGTGTATCCCCATATTCGAGTAACTCGTTCTCAAGTGAGTTATATGGCTTACCATTCGGATCTAGATAGTCGAAGGTTGCTACGCCTATACTTGGTGGATCAATAGCAAATGACCGGTTCACATATACATCGTTATCTAACCACCGGGAAGAATCGGGATACATTACGGTAGATGTAAAATCTTCAAAAAATGGCAACTTCAATGTATCTGCAGTTCCCCACTTCCCATGACGCTTGGTATTATTCCACTGATATTCCGGATGAAGCTCGAGATAACTCTGGATATCTGGATTAGCATTCAATGGTTTCAACCCAATTTGTGCACGTGTGGTGAGCTGTGTAAGTGCCAAACCAAGCACCATGAGCCATCGCATTCTAGCCATCTGTTTGATATTCATATATTTCGAACGTATCTGTACGCGTCGTATTGCAGCAAATTTATTCAAATAGCCGTAAGCGAAAGAATTGACATGTCAACGACTTATCATTAACGTACAACCGTCACAGTTCCTTTGTAATTACGCTTGATGAGATCAATACCCATGGTTTCGATGATGTACACGTAAGCTTCGTTCTCAACAATCTTTCCTTCATAACTTCCATCCCAATTGTCGTAGATCGAATTGCTTTCGTACAACTTCTCTCCCCATCGGTTGTAAATAGTGAGTTTGTAGAATATAGCTGATGGATTTTTTAAGTTGGATGTATTTCCGTTACCAAACGTCCAATAATAATCGGAAATCAAGCCACTAGATTGATCGCTAAATTGAACGGTAACCGGACTGCACCCACGTGTTGTATCTGCTGAAAAATTAGCCGACAATTGAGCCCATGCTGAAAAACATGAGAGTAAAATTAATGCGGCTGCAAGAAGACTTCGGCTCATTCAGTTGGTTACGCAAAGATAAGACGAAGTGAGGCACTCATTCGTTGCCTATTGTAAACGTATTGTGATGTAATTATTCGGTGTCGGTTTGCGGCAGTTCTTCACCCTCTAATTCAACAGCCTTTTCTATCATCACAC
>CAJXLR010000367.1 GCA_913056425.1 uncultured Bacteroidota bacterium | reverse complement strand
TTTTTGTCCCGCCATAAGCACTCTGATAGCATCCACTTGTAACCGGAAAGTCTTCAGAAGATGTATTTCCTACTAAGTAAACTTTGCCATCATTGGCTACCTGCATTCCACGAATCCAATCGATCGAATAGGTTCCAGTTGTTCGTGTTCCTGTTAAAAATGTGCTAAAAATCAGCTTGTCACCTTTGCTATTCAACTTAGTAACAAAGCCTTGGTAGCACCACCCACCTGCGCACGATTTCCCGTCTTCATCAAACGCACCCGATGTTACCGGGAATCCTCCACCCCACGTTATTCCGCTTACAACAATTTCGTATTTGTTGTTCACAGATACATTCATTCCATATTCATAACTGGATCCGCCTAAATACGTGAAGTATTCCAGGCTATCACCTTTGGGTGTGATTTTACACACATAAGCATCGTAACCTCCTGATACAGTTGTATCAAAACCTGTTAGCTTGCTGTAAAATCGTTGGTTGTTGGTCATCCCCGTGATGTACACGTAGTCTTGGTCATCTATATCAACGTCTAAGACGTAGTTCCAGCCCCACGATCCTGTAATTGGGTCACCATAGAAGTATGTCGACCAGTCCACATAAATTGGATCGATAACTAGTGGTTTTGTCTTGTCGTAATCTCCATAAACTTTGAAACCCACTTCATTGTCTTCCACATGATATCTTACATCAACCTCAACTTCTATCCCATCAACTATTTGGTAGGAATAAGGAGCTGCTTCTTTCATCGTTCCCCAATCTGTGAGTAAGCTCAAACTTCCGTCATCGCAGAGCTTAACAGTTTGTACACCCGAATATTGCATACGGATTTCATCTACGTTTCCATCTTGCTGTACGATGAAGTCGTATTTGAGAGATGTCCGCTCACCGGCCCCGTAAAACTTAAGATCAATTCCGGGATATAGTTGGCGGTATGAAATTGATTGATATTCAACTAAGTGATTTCCTGATTCAGGTGCATTATGCCCGAAGTAGTGAACATTCCGGTTGACCGGGTCTGAACCTTCGATTCCAGCTGCATTTGCGCCTACAAATTCGAGCCCCCAGTTTAAATACGATGCCGATGACTTAAAAGGATCTTCGTCGGATGACTCAATCTTAAAGTCTCGCATCAAAGAAAAGACAACACGATTCTGATAGAAAGCCGCAGCTGCGTTTTTTCCGGATGTCTCGAATAGAATTTCGGGGTCGAGTTGCCCACTGTTGCGCTGAAACGTTTGAGTTTGAACAAGCAAGTCATCCAATACTTTTTGGTATGTCTCACGATCCAATGATTCAGATTCGTCCGGACGTGCTTCAGCACCCCAATATGTTGCCAACAGGGTAAAAAGTAGGACTACTCTGAGTTTCATGACGGGTCAATATACATTAAAGACAACTGAGAGCCAAGAAATGTTGCACGAATGACAATACTCCGTTGACAGGTGACATTGGATTTACACAATCCTAAAACTACCTTGCATTTTGAAACTCGTATCTCTGAATAACCGAATCTTACATATCGCAATCTGGAGCCTCATTCTGGTAGGTAGTTTAACGTTTGTTATCCCCGAATTGAACAACCTTCCTTCAGGTGTGCACAACTGGGCACAGTCTGATCGTCTTTCAGTTGCATTCAAGTTTCAAGATCATGCCAATATTTTTTGTTCACGAACGCACAACATAAGTACTCCCGATGGCCAGTGTGGCGTAGAGTTTCCGCTTGTACAATACGTTAGTGCTCAAATTAGTCGAATCATCAATCCGAACTGGTTGCCGGCTATATATCGCTTGATAAACTATGGTCTACTGCTACTTGCCTTGTGGTTTTATTCCGGAAGTTTTCGCAACAAACTTCATGGAAGTCTATGGGCTATTTTAGTTGCGAGTGCACCGGTTTTATTGTTCTACGCAAACGGATTTTTACCGGATGTAGCTGCATTGTCAATAATTATCATTTCGCTAGGATTTTACCGTAAAGCCTCTCAAAGTCAATCACTTAAATACTTCCTTTATGCAATTGCTCTCGGGTATCTTGCGAGCTTAGTAAAGACAACCGCGGGTATTTACGCATTGGCCTTGAGCGGGGCAGTTTTTTTACGTTTTATCCGAAACGCGAGTTACAATAAAGCTGGGTTAGTAGTTCTAACTGCTACTGTTTCACTGGTTCTAGTTGTAGGTTATGATTACATCTTCTTTCACAAGGTGAATAAAGATCTGTTCTCGCCAATTTTTATGTCATCCGGACAACCGTTATCAACCTGGGGCGATTGGCAAGAATTCTTAAAGTCGATTCGTTATTGGTCGGGGCAGTCTGTTTCGCTTCTTCAACTCGGAGTTATTCTGTTACTCACCATTTATTTCGTGCTGAAACGTGCTAAAATCAACGCAAGGCAAGACCGTCTAAGTTGGATTTATTTGATAGGTTTAGTCGGTTTTTTTGGTGTAATGGGTAAACAATTCTTCCATCATGAT
>CAJXLR010000366.1 GCA_913056425.1 uncultured Bacteroidota bacterium | reverse complement strand
TGAACTCTTTAAACCTTATTTGGGGGGCTCGTCTTTTGTTGTTCTTTTAAGTGAGAGAGGAAAGGAACTGACAACTGGCGGTTTGTATGAAAAACTCAGAGGAGTTGAAGAAGAAATTGTTTTGCGGGATTTTATCGACGTAAAAGGTTGGAAGTCTACCGGTAATAAACTCACTGCCGACAAGTTTGTGAAGTTAAAAGAAGTAAAAGTAGACCCGGAAAAAGTAGAGGAAACAACTGTTATTCAAACTAAGGGAGATGATGAGAGCTCTGACGGTGATGAATCACAAGAGGTTGAAGACGAGCTACGTGAAGAAACAGCTAAAACCGAGAAAACACCTCAAGACAAGCCAGAAGAAAGCAAGAAAAAATCTTTCCCTAAAAAGGACGGAAGTAAAAAGGAAGATGAAGGAGGTAAAACATTCACCTCCGGGGATCAATTAAACCTTCTATAGCAAGTCAGACCAAGTTTTTTCTGCACTTCTTTATGAGTTTAATGGCCCAGTCGTAGTGACTTGAAGTGGCAGAAACAACGTATGCTCCCATCGAAGTTGAACCGGTCCATTTGTACTTCTTTTTTGTAAACAGCTCATTATTTGAGTGGCTTTCAATAGTTTCTCTTACCTGAGTGTAGGAATCATCTAATCGACTTCTCGTATCATTGAGCGACCAAGACTGAACATCTTCCCAAATTATTCGATTCAAATCCGGAGTAGTTTTCCACGTATATCCTATAGCCGGAATTTCCGGTTTATCGCCCGCCATACCTAGCTTGTGCCAAGTTAACATCATTTCGTGCCACACATGTAAATGCGCTAGTACATCTCGAATGTTGCGATTCATAAAAGGCTTAGGAAAAGACTTCGCTAACTCGTCTTCAGTAAAATCATCAACTAAAGCCATGAGTTTGTTGTAATTGGATTCTCCGAGGGCGAGCAAACTTGTTTTGTCGGTTGGTCTTGGCATAACGATTACGAATTAACCAGCTTCAACATACCCGTCTCCTACGAAACGTCAATTCGGAACCTGATATTTTCCTTTCTTCTCCGGAAACTCGGTGTATAAAATCTCCCCATCGAAGATCACTTCCCCAATGTGCTTCACTTCACCTTTGTGATCTAAAGGCGTCCAATGCTTGATGTACTTTATGGTTGCCACCTTACCTAACATTAAACTTCTTGCATCCTCCAGATTGAACGTGGTTTCCAGACCTCGGTTCACGTAGTATCTTGTTGGGTCATCCTTGAAACGGAATACGAGGTCAAACCTTCCTCCTTCTCGCAATTCTTCGACAACACCGGTTACCTCAACTGTGTTATTCTTAGTCGGAATTGAAACAGGTCTAAAAATCATGGCAAAAAGCAGAAACAGAACAATTCCTGCTGCAATCAATAGTTTTTTCATACTTAAATATTTTACGACACCTAAAAAACGTCTGATATATATTTTGTATTGTTGGAACAAACAACATCGTATGACATCGATTAAACATTATAATCTGCGCTTTAACCGACGCCTCGTGGCACTATTTCTTTTGTGCTACATAACTGCTACTAGTTTTGTTCTGAGAAACACTGAAGCAAGCGAAAACCAAGAAGTTTCACAAACGATCTTTAAGGTAACTATTGATGGAAATGAATACACTGTAATAGAAGGCAAAGAGCTGAAAATTGATGAGTCTACCATCAGCATAGAACTCGCTGATTTCAAATACTTTGATACAGATTATATATCATTCAGTTATCCGAGTGGCTTCACCTACGAAGCAGAAAAAGAAGAGGAAAAAATAGAGGGCTACACCAATTATACACTCGATGGCAATGACTTCGTGGTAATGTATTTCGAAGTTGACGGCCCACTCGGCGTGGATGACTTCATTACAGAAATTGTGAAACAGTTTGGCAAACGAAATTGCACAGTAAATTCTAGAAATCTAAAACTGGGTGATAAAACTCTAAAGGGAAAACGGATCGATGTTAAGTTGGTTGGTCAACACTTAACCTATGACTTGTATTCTGTCGTCAAATCAGACGAGAAAAGTGTACTGATTGGGTTACAAGACATTCTGGACGAATCAGATAATGCATCAGACGAAAGTGTTCAAGCCATTGATTTGCTGGATGATACGATTGAATATCACGTGGAGTAACATCATATCTTAATAGAGACAATCAAGATGACCACCACACCTGAACACGATGAACGGATTGCTAAACTCAAGTTTGCATCCATCTACCCGCTTTATCGAGATAAGATAGAAAAGAAAGGGCGTACAGTAGAAGAGCTTAATGAGGTAATCACCTGGTTAACCGGATATTCCAAAGAACAAATTGAAGATTTTGCAGCATCTGAAGCCACGTTCAGAGATTTCTTTGCAACGGCTCAGATCAACAAAAATGCGGAACTTATTAAGGGTTTGATTTGTGGTTACAGAATCGAGAATATCACAACGCCTCTTACGAAACAGTGTAGGTATTTAGACA
>CAJXLR010000365.1 GCA_913056425.1 uncultured Bacteroidota bacterium | reverse complement strand
TTTAGAGAACTTGCGGTAAAGGCCAATACGGAAGCGACCACAACCACCATGGCAGCGGCAAATCCAAAAGTGTAAGCGTTAGAATCTCTGTTCATCATTAAGCAGTTTGCACAGTTGCACTGTGTTGTTTTCTTTTAAGTCTTCGATTGACGTTGGCTTGCACCACATAGTGATCAATGGTTGGCGCAAAGACATTCATCAATAAAATGGCAAGCATTACTCCCTCGGGATAAGCAGGGTTAAAGACGCGGATGAGAATACACAATATCCCTACGAGAATTCCGTAAATCCATTTTCCACGAACCGTTTGTGCTGCCGATACTGGATCGGTGGCCATAAAGACAACTCCAAAGGCAAATCCACCTACAATCAGGTGATTCATCCAATCAAACTGCATCAAGGCATTAGCACCCCACAAATTGAACAAATAACCCATGGCCGCAGCTCCAATCACGCTGCCGAGCATGATACGCCAACTTCCTACACCCGTAAAAATGAGAATGGCAGCTCCAACCAAAACCCAAAGTGTTGAGGTCTCAGCAATAGAGCCTGGAATGGCGCCACTAAACATCTCAAACATAATGTAATCGACATTTACACCAGATGCAAGAGAACCCAATATTGTTTCACCAGAAATTCCATCTACATTACTTGCCTCAGAAACCCATACCTTGTTTCCTGACATATAAGTTGGGTAGGCAAAAAAGGCAAACGCGCGAGCTGTTAGTGCAGGGTTGAGAATGTTCATTCCGGTGCCTCCAAATGCCTCTTTGGCAATAAAGACCGCAAAAGCAACTGATAAGCCGACCATCCATAATGGAATATCAGGAGGAAGAACAAGAGGAATCAACATTCCTGAAACCAAGAAACCCTCATTAATTGGGTGACCCTTGATTTGACAGAACGCGAACTCAATTCCAAGTCCCACCATGTAAGAAACTATGATGATTGGCAAGGTCTTTAGTACGCCAAACCACAAGTTGTTCAAATCCCAGAACGTCGTGCTTGCATCAATCGCGTGATAATGTTGGAAGCCAACATTCCAAATTCCAAACAATGTTGCCGGAATAAGAGCGATGATTACAAAGAACATCGTACGTTTCAAATCGATACCATCCTTGATATGCGTACCGGACTTTGTTGTATGATTCGGTACAAACAAGAATGTCTCAAAGCCATCAAACACTGAGTGTAAGAAGGACAGCTTGCCCCCTTTCTCAAAGTTTGGCTTAATCTTGTCAATTGTATTTCTTAAAAATTTCATTGCTTATCCTTCTTCTTCCATGAGGGTTAAACCATCATTCAGAATGCTCTGAACATTAATTTTTGATGTGCAGACGAATTCACACAAGGCCATATCTTCTTCAATCACCTCATAAATACCGAGGTTTTCCATTGCCTCCAAGTCTTGAGCTAAAATCGCTTTAAGCAGGTAAACTGGATAAATATCCATAGGAAGTACTTTTTCGTACTGACCTGTCACCACAAAAGCTCTTTCTTCCCCGTGGATGTTTGTATTTGCAACAAACTCCTTCTTTACAAATTTTGAAAGTGGTAGAGAGTTACTGATTGTTGGACGAGCATAACTTGGGAACAACCAGCCTAAGAATTCATATTCATCGCCTTCAGGAATTACAGATACCATCGTGTCAAAGTGACCTAAATATCCATCCTTCCCAATTGTATTTCCGGTAAGTACGTTACCACTGATGATTCGAGCGTTGTCTGACTTCACATTACCCTCAAGTAATGCTGCCATGTTGGTACCACTAATAGTAGATGTGTACTGTGGATTAGCTAGATCAGAACCAGCTAAAGCAACCTTTTGAGACTTGTCTAACTGACCTGTTAGGAATAATCGGCCAATAAACACCACGTGCTGTGGGTTTACAGTCCAAACATGCTCCCCCTTGTTAATTGGGTCAATGTGGTGAATCTGAACACCGACCAATCCCGCTGGGTGAGGACCGTTAAACTGTGTAACCTCAGCACCCTGCACCTTAGAAATAAAAGAAGGGTTTGAGTCTTTAGAATTAACGTTTAAGTGAATCTTGCCTGATGTAAGTTGTTTGAGTGCTTCAACACCTTTTGCGAATGCTTCTGCTTCTCCATCCAACGCATAAGACAAATCTGCAGCAAGTGGTGCAGTATCGAAACATGAAATATGAATCGCTTTTGGTGTTACATCAGGATTTGCAACAATTCCAAATGGACGTTGCACGATGTATGTCCACAAACCAGACTCCAATAGCAATTCTTTAACTGAATCAGCTGTCAGACTACTTGGTACGTCGAACGACTTATACGAAATTTCTTTGTCGGCCAAGATCCGTACTTCTTGAATTGCACGTCTAGCACCACGAACCACCTCTGCTACTTCACCACTCACGGGTGCAGTAAACTTAACGCGATCGTCTGTTTTGTCGTGAAAAAGAACGTCTCCGGCTTTGACTTCTGCTCCGGTACGCTGGTCGAGCAGGAATGGGTCGTCACCGCTGCGCACT
>CAJXLR010000364.1 GCA_913056425.1 uncultured Bacteroidota bacterium | reverse complement strand
CTTTGAGATTTTCTGCGACTTCCTCAACAGATTCTACATTATTTTCTTCTTCAGCCATCTTTTTTCCTATTATCTCTTACCCGATTTTTCATTGAAACTGCAGCATGCGGCCCGACCTTACCAACGTCGGCACGGAAAACACTTTGACCCGCAATTTTAATTAGAACGTTCTCTGGAATTGGCATAGTGAACGTATCACCCACCTTTGACTTCCACAACTTACCAAGTGTCGTTTTAGGCCGTCCCAATTCTGCTGAAAGGGTTAACGGAATTGAAAGTACCGCGTTTTGCAACCGCTCTTTCCAGGTGCGATCATCCACAGCATATTCATTTTGAACACGTGAACGTAATTGCGATGAAATTGGTTTTAGTGTCTGTAAAGGATAAACAATGTCAAAACTCACAGGATCATGTTGGGGCATTTGTACCATAAAAGAACAAACAATTACGGTATCATCACCATCAACAAATGATATGAGTTGGATATTTTCTTCTCGTGATTGCACATCAAATTTAGTTTCCACCAAATCCTTCCATGCTGAGGCCATCGAGGACAGCATACCTTCTGAAATTATTTCAATTATTCGGTTTTCAGTTGCGGTAAATTCACCTTGATTTTCAAACAAGGACTGGACTTTGGAGCCACCATAATAGGAGTTAGTAAGGTGTGAAATGAAAGGGGCTTGCACCACAACCAAACAATTTCCTCTCAGTTCTTCGATACGACTGTTTGTAACACTCGCAAAGGTATCACAACTCTCAGTATACTCATCAAACGATTTCACTTCTGGTGGAAAGGACGAAATGCGTGGCAGTACACGAAGCATTGGTAAGAATACAGAACGAACGTAACGAGCAATCTTTTCATTGATCAGACGTAAAGCGTAGTAATCACCAAGAAGCGATAAATCCTCTGAGCCAAACTTAAATTCTCGTACTTCATTCGGATCAAATGTAGCCGCGCTTGGTTTCTTTTTATCCGCCTCCAAACCGCCAAGAAGTGCTTCGACTTCCTCATTTGATAATTTCCTAGAGCCTACCATAAACGCAACCTTATTATTGAAGCACGAATGACGTAAAGAACACGCCCTCTACTCCACCAAAACCCTCAAGTTCTTCAAGTTTTTCATTCAAGGCAAGCCTAATGTTTTCCGCCAGTTTGTCACGTCCTTCTTTTCCGTCAACATCCTCTACGGTGTGTTCACTTACAACGCCTAACACTTCCGATCTCAACGCCAATTGATGCATTTCAACATTTTCGACAACTGTTGCATCATATTGAGTTGAAACACCAACGCTGATCTTCAGAAATGCTTTGGATCCCTTCAAGTTCGTCGTAAAATCGTCTGGGAAAGTATAATAACTTGTTACGAAGGTTTGAGTTGCAGGTGTTTCTTTTGCGACTTTCTGCGGCTCAGCAGCTAACTCCCCCTCTCCCTCGGTACTAGGTAATTGCCCCGCCTGTTCAAGTTTCTTTGTAATCAACTCTTCTACCTGTTCAACAGGCGTTTGAGTCGGCATGAATAAAAACGCACCGACACCAACACCGACACCCACCAACACAATTGGTCCAAGCCCAAAGAGAGCGATTTTCTTAAAATTAAACTTGCGCTTCTGTTCTTCTTCAGCCATGGCTCACCCTATGCAATCAAATTCAGTAGATTATTTTCATTGTCGACCAGTTGTTCGATCCCACTAGTCGGGTCATCATTTACGTTTCCAGCATTTTGATCTTGTGGCCGTTGATTTTCTTGGCCCTGCTCGTTGTTATTCTGGTTGTTCCCACTAGACATGTCCACGGTGTATGTGGAAAGCTTCAACCCGTGCTGTTCAGCAATATTACCTAAGAGAGTTTCAGATCCGCGCAAAATTGCCATTGTTGCTGAGTTTTCCGCGACCAATTTAACGTCCAAACCATTTGTTTCCAATGTGGCGTTAACCTGCAATTTACCAAAAGATTTTGGTTCTAGATGCAGTTCAACAGCATCAGCATTATTCAAAGCTTGTTCAACCGCATATGCTGCTAATCTAGAAGTAAACTGTGCATCGAGAAGATTAAGCTGATTACCGAAAGTGGTCGTAGGTTGCATGGCTTGCTGTATCTGCTGTGCCTGACTTTTCATTGTGGTCGTTTTAATATTAGAGGTTAAAGCTTCAGACAAAATAACATCACGGCTGATAGTGGTGTCTATATTAATTTGGCCTAGCGAATTCTCTTTATTATTTTGTGTATGCGTTTGATTTATGTTATCGAAAACTGTCATCTTCAGATCAAGCGACTTATTCATCACATCCATCGCTATGTTGTTTCTTTTTTGCAAGCCTCTTAAAGAAAGAACATCAGCAGTTGTTAGAAATAACGATGACTTCGAACTTTTTGACGCCAGTCCTTCTGTCGTCTTCCTTTTTATTGCTTTAAGAACGCTGTCGATCTGTTGGGACAACTGCTGACGAATCGCATCGCGCGATATTTTGCCTCGCAAGTCAGCCAGACCAGTAATCCCT
>CAJXLR010000363.1 GCA_913056425.1 uncultured Bacteroidota bacterium | reverse complement strand
ATTGGGGTTTGAGTATCCATCAGAGTTATTTGAGGCTCATTTGCCCAATATCCTGCAGAGCCGTTTACTGCTATCTCGAAGCTCAGATTCGAGATTTGAGCGCCTGGTGCAAATGGCAAGAATAAGTCGCTATATGCATAACTGCCATTATCCGGATCAGCTCCAGTAGCGACCAGATCGATCCATCCTGTATCGTTACTTCCTGAGGCGCCCCAGGCGGCCTGTGAAACATCACGAGTTTCTTGCTCTGGTTCTAACTGATTAACGTCAGAATATGCAGACCAAGGCAACAAAACCATCAATGTTGCTAGAAGCAATGCGGACCGGCGCTTGCTCAGCAGTTGACGAGTATTAGACATGGCTACGAACCATCGGCCTACTTCTACCCATTAAGAAAGGGTGGGTTTGTTGATTTACACATGAGTCTCTCTCTAATGAGGGAGTGTAGCATAAAGAAAGCACATTTCTAAGGGCCGATAAAACACTCGAATTGTTTAGGATAGCATCAAAGAGGGTGGCATTGCCCGGGAGTTCTCGAGGACTAGGTATGGTCGAGGACAGACTGCGTGAGGAGGCGTTGGAATACCACGCTGCTGAACCAGCATTGACCCAATCAGCATGATCACATTGATGATCAAGATGTTCTTTACCATCGGGGTTATACCCCCGTAATTACTTGCGCGGTATTGTTGCATATCAATTATTCAAACAACTTAGACAGCATCTGGTTGTCAACCGGAACAAATGTCTTTTTCCCTTGTGGAGTAAGACCGGGATGTTCGCATTGAAACAAGTCCTGAACCAATTTATTCATTTCATCACTTTCCAAAACTGTTCCAGCCTTAATTCCGGCGTTTTTGGCCATGGAACGTGCCAAATTTTCACGTTTATCCAGTTTTACACGCTGCTCGTTCAGCTTGTAGAGCTCCAGCATGCCTTCCAAAATGTCCTGTTCCTCACCTTTGGTAATATCTGCAGGTGTACCGTTCACAATTATGGTGTTCTTGCCAAACTCACTTATGTCAAACCCAAGTGCATTAACGTCTTCCAAGATGGTTTGCATTAGCGTAAAATCACTTGGAGACAGGACAATTGTTCTTGGAAACAGTAATTGCTGACACGACTTAGGAGCAGAATGAAGTTGGTTCTTATACGCTTCGTACAAAATCCGCTCGTGTGCGCGCTGTTGATCAATTATGTAAAGTTGTTTCTCCACCTGACAAACGATGTGGCTTAGTTCAAGTTGAAACGCTTGTTGCACTAAAACGACTTCCGTTTTCGACGGATGGATATCCATTTCGGTCTGACGATGTCGCTCTGAAGGCAGTTCAACAGGGTTATCACGAAAAGGTTCGTAAAGCTTTTCCCAGTCGGTTTGCTGTTTTTTCTTGACGGGATTTCCGCTGAAGGGGTTGAAGTCGCTCTTGGTTCGCACCTTGGGGGGTTCGATAATCCGACCATCGTGCGGTTTGGGATTATCAAATAGTGGCACAAAGGCGTTTTCATCCAATTGCGGGGTGATGTTGTAATCGCCAAGTGCTTTCATACACACCGATTGGATAATTTGATAGATCGGTCGACCCTCCTCAAACTTCACCTCAGTTTTGGTCGGGTGCACGTTTACATCAATTTTGGAAGGCTCAACCTCCATGAAAAGAACGTAGAACGGATGATGATCAGACTCGATTAACTCATCATAGCTGTTTGAAATAGCGTGATTAAAATATGGATCCTTTATGAATCGCCCATTCACGTACAGGAATTGATTACCTCGCGTTTTCCGCGCGAGCTCTGGACTCCCAATGAAGCCTGAGATATTTACAATCTCCGTATGCTCTTCAACAGTTAGCAACTTACCTTTTCCTCGCTTTAAAAGGACATCTTGAATTCTGGACTCGAGTGAGCCGGCAGCGAGTTTGTAAACTTCATTTTCGCCATTGTATAGAGACATGGAGACATCAGGCCTACTGATAGCCATTCGCTGGAAAGCTTCGATGATGTACTTGGTTTCCACCGCAACCGATTTCAAAAAGTTACGTCGAACGGGGATATTGTAGAACAGGTTTTTAACCGATATCATGGTACCTGTATTCAAAGGCGCAGCTTCTTGTTTCCTAACTTCAGACGCTTCGATTACGATGTGGCTACCCAGAGCATCCTCATCGCGTTTCGTTTTCATCTCTACTTGAGCAACGGCAGCAATACTGGCCAATGCTTCCCCCCGAAAACCAAAGGTGTGAAGGTCGAATAAGTCTTCTGCTTTTTGAATCTTCGAAGTTGCATGACGCTCCCAACACATACGCGCATCGGTTTCGCTCATGCCCTTTCCGTTGTCAATGACTTGAATCAGTGTTTGTCCTCCGTCTCTAAATACCAACTTGATGCTGGTTGCACCAGCGTCGAAGCTGTTTTCAAGGAGCTCTTTTACCACAGACGAAGGCCGTTGAACCACTTCACCGGCGGCGATTTGGTTAGCAAGACGAGGCGACAATAAACGAATTTTGTTCA